>NZ_WTLC01000076.1:0-6670 GCF_011378875.1 Pseudoalteromonas sp. Z9A5 | reverse complement strand
TGCTTTTGGGATAGATAGTGGTTTGGCGATTACTATCAGATCAAATTCAGAGCATGTTTTCAAGTTTTATTCCTTAAGATCCAACCTATGAACTGGTGCTAGTTCAATAGCACGCAATTTAGCTCTGCTCTCTCGTTGATATATCGCTTGTCTCGTTATACCAAGCAGCATGCAAGCACGTTCTAAGCTAACTATTTTTTGCTTTTGAAGGCTTCTTGCTCCTTGGCAATATACTTTTTTCGAAGGCTTGTCCCATGCTCAGCGTCAAGAATATTAACCACTTCATTGAGTAACAGGTTACGTAAATGCTCATCTTCAAGCTCTCGTTCGAGGCGCTTGATTTTTTGAGCGGGACTTTCTTTGGCTTTAGGTGATGTAGGCATAGTTATCTTAGGTGATTGAGTCCAATCCATCTTACCGTGTTTTCTTAACCAAGTAAGCACGGTAGAACGAGCTTGTATGCCATAAATTTTTTGGGCTTGTTTATAAGTCATATCGCCTTTTTCTACAGCGCCGACAACTTGTAATTTAAAGCCTAATGAATAATCTCGTTGTGTTCGTTTGATCGGTGTATTATTTGACTTGGTCATAATAAATCCTAAATGTATAAACACATTTCAGGACGAGACAAATAAAACAAAAAAGCCCATGTTAGGTATTAACCTAACATGGGCTTTTTTACTCTCGCTATTTTATATCATACTTTTGTAAGCATTTTATAAAGCGCTTATTAATGATAAGTCTTCTTTAGCGCGAGTTAAGTTATGCGATACCATTGCACTTTTAGACATTTCGTTTGCTTCGTATAAATCAGCAAGGCCCGCCGTATCGTTATTCGCTTTTAAACGTGCAACACCACGGTTGCTTAATGCGAATGATGTAAGTTGGCGAACTTTAAATTTAGGGCCATCTGCGTCTTTTAAAAGCGCGATTGCTTTAGTACAAATTGCTTCGGCTTGAGCATAATTTTTTGACTTAACATTCAGTGCACAGCTATTAAATGATTGCTCAAGTGGCTGTGGCGCTGTTGCAGTTTCAATAACCATTAATTTGTAATCACTTTGCTCAGCCATTGCAGCAGCTGAACATGTAAGTAGTGAGCTAAGAGCGATAGTTTTGATAAGTGTTTTCATGGTCGTAGTCCTGTTATGCCAATTGTTTAAATTAGTGAGCTTTTTTAGCGTCAAGAAAATAGCTTAATAACAAGGCAAAAATTATGAAATATAGTCGTTCTATATAAGTAATTTTTAACGCAGTTAGTGAGTTATTTAATTCGCTAAAATGATCATGTTTTAATAAAATTGGTATTAGTTAGTCGTACTTGTTGCCGACAACTAAACTTTAGAGAATTAACACAAAACCGACAAACGATTAAAACAAACCTAACAAGTGAATAAAACTAACTTATAGACTTTAGTCTAATGCCAAGCTACTAATTTACGAAAATTGATATTTATAAAGTCAGCGACTAAATCCATTCCTTATTTAGTGCGTTCAAGTAATTTAACTATTTGGTCTACAACCATTTCTGGCTCGTCATTTTGTGGGTAGTGATAGCTTTTATTTGTTATTACTATTTCACCTTGAGGAAATGCATTAACCCACTTTGAATGTAAGTCGCCCCACATTTCTCGCGCTTTGTCGGTAAAAAATAATACAGATGGCTTTTTATACTTTTTAACTGAGGCAATTACAGTCACGGGTATATCAGCTATTTGTGGATAATCAGGTAGCGGGCGTTTTGCCCAAAAATCTAAATACTGATTCGACATGCCATTTTTCATATCATCAAGCTTTATGGCAGCAATTTCTTTTTCAGCGCGTGGCAAATCAATCGCGCGCATAATATCTACATCGTGCTCTGATGCAGGTTCAATCAACATCAACGCTTTAATCTGATTAGGGTATGTTGCAGCAAATACACGCGCAATATAAGCACCATAAGAATGCGCAACATATACAACAGGCTCTTCTATTTTCAGTGTTTTGAGTAATAACACAGCCTCAGCTGCATATTCTTCTGAGCTATAGTTTTTCTTTATTTGCGCAGAACCACCATTACCGATACGAGAATACCGTATAACTTTAGCGTACTTGGTAAGTGATTCAAAAACCGAATCCCAATCACTTAAACCAGCAGAGCCGCCTGCTTCAAGTAAAATAGTATGCTTACCTTCACCTGCTAATTCGTATTCAACGTCAAAGCCATTTACTTGAACTTTAGCCAGCTCAGCTAAAGCACTATGTGAGATGAAAAGGGAGCAATAAATAATAATTTTTATTAATGATTTCATTGTTATAAATGGGTAGTGTTATTGAAATAATCTTACAATATTAAGCACTTTTATGTATAGTTTCTAGTAATATTAAGTACAAATGAATTTAGTCATTTGCTGCTTGGCTTGTTAGTTGCTGTAATCTGACATTTTTAAAGTGTGAACCTGAAGCCAAAGTTTGATGAGGGTAATTTTATTTTTTAGCACCTGAAACAGAGTGTATTCACGGTTCGTATGTAGTAGCCCGTTTAGATGACAAGCAAGCCACTCTTCAACCGCTTATTATCGAAAACGGTCATACCCCCCTAAAAGCCGCCAAAACTAACTGGCCAGAGCAACTTATACCAATAAATGGCAATTGCACATTGGTTGGAAAAGTGATTTTTACGGGCAAATCACTTTAAAGCAAACAATAAAATTAAAGGATTAAATAATGTATTTTGAGACAAATGAAGAGATTGTAAAAAGCCTGTTAGATGCAAATTTATCAAAACTCAAAGATCCATTAGAGATGGACGATAAACGAAAAATTTATTCAGAGGTACTAACAACAACAGAAAATATTCTTATTCATATTTATAGGCAGCCTCAAATCTGGGATAAATATACTCCAAAAAATATTAAAGCTCATGGTGAAGCTTTCCTACAAAATATAAAGGACCTTACAAAATTTATCATTAAATTAGATGAATTTGATCCCTTGAATACGAACACTAATAATTTATCATTCGATGATTCTACATTAGGTCTCATAAGAGATACTTACCTCAATTCTTTAAGGTTTTTATATGAAATGGACTTTAGATACAAAGAAGGTATCGACGATGATTTAAATAGTGAAGTTAAGAAAAGCACGATTAATCACATGATAAGTGATAATTTTAATGAAGAATTTAGATCTGAAATACTTTATATAGTTCATTTCACACCACTTTTAATTACAAAAGACTTATTCCACTCTGACGAAATAAAACTATTTTCTGATTTTGAAGAAAGCAAGTTATCAGCTGAAAACACTTTAGATAATACTGAAACGTTAAATGCAGCTACAGAAAAGAGGCTGTCTGATTTTAAAAATGAGTTAGATGAAAAAGAGAAAGTCGTCCACAGATTAAAAGAAACGTTAGATAAACAAGAAACTGCTTTTAACTTTGTGGGCTTGTACGATGGTTTTAAACAACTATTAAGAATAAAAATTAAAGAATCTAGAGTTTTATTAGGCTTATTAGTAGCGATGGGTTGCATGATGATAATTCCATTATTATGCACAATTTTCGATTGGCTGCCTGAAAGTACATTGAAAGCCGAAGAACCAGTTTCTCACCTGTTTAAACTAATTCCATTTATTTCGTTAGAAGTATTACTCATTTATTTCTTTAGAGTCATACTTCAAAACTATAAATCGGTAAAAGGACAAATACTTCAAATTGAGCTAAGACAAACACTTTGTCAGTTTATTCAAAGCTATGCTGATTATTCAAAAAAAATAAGAACAAATGACTCTCACCCATTAGAAAAATTTGAAAATCTTATTTTTAGTGGAATTATTAGTGATGCAGATAATCTCCCTAGCACCTTTGACGGCATGGACCAGATAGGTAAACTATTTAGCACACTTAAGGCGAAGGGATAATATGAAAAATCTCATAATAGGTATTTGCATAGCAGCTACGGTAGCTGCATTAATCGCTATAGGTGTTTTCACCTCTCATTTTGGACTAGGTTTCGCATCTAATATTGGCAACTGGGGTGCAGTTGGTGACTTTTTTGGTGGTGTACTAAACCCCACATTCGCCCTACTCAGCTTAATTTTAATTGCTTATACACTAATGCAAAATAAAAAAGCGCTGGAGCAAAGTGAAAAAGCAATTGAACAAGGTACCAAAGCTATTGAACAAAACGAAATAGCACTTCAAGTGAGTAATAAAGAATTAGAGCTTACACGCAATGAACTTGCCAACTCATCAAAAGCACTAGAGGAACAAGCCAGTTTATTGGCTATTCAAAGCTTCGAAACAACTTTCTTTAATATGCTGGAATTACACAATAAACTACTAAATAACATTTTCTATGATGGCGGCGAATCTTATGAAAATATTAAAGATGAATTAGATATAACTTATTATGTAGATGGCTCATTCTATGGTGAAGACAAAAAACATAAGGGGTTAGATTCACTAAAACGATTAATTACTGCTATTGAAAGTGCTTTTGTATATGGAAAAAACCGAACAACTGTACTTTTTATTTTCAATACTATGTATAAATATGAAAACAAAGCTTTTGGAGGCTATTTTAGAAATCTGTATCAAGTTTTGAAATTAATAAAAAACAGTTTCCCCGATATGAATATTCAAAAAAAGTATAGTAATATTCTCAGAGCTCAATTATCAAACCAAGAATTATCATTATTGCTTTTAAACTGCCTATGCCCATATGTGGATAATGGCGAGTTTAGAAAGTTAGTAATTCACTTCGAGCTATTCGAACATTTAGATATCACCTACAAGTTAGGTGATGATAACATCGCAACTTTCACAATAAATAACCAAACACTGAATTTGACTAGTAATGAAATCGATCAGTATTTTTCAACAGATACTAGTGGCAAGCTCATTAAGTCGGCATTTGGGCAAAACCCTCAAATTATGGATTATTGTAAGTTCAAAAACCTGATAGACCAGTAGTACTAAAAAGCCTGCTAACAGTGGGCTTTCTTATAATAAAACTCGTTTTCTCGCTCAAACCTATAAACTCCCTCGCCCATATGCCATAATCTAAATAATTCATTATTTTAGTAACTTGGCGCGTATTTAGGTGCTTTTAAGTTAACTACTCAGGGTTTTCAGCATGGCATATCAAGAGCAAAATCAAGCAACAATCTATTGGCACGACTACGAAACGTGGGGGGCGAGCCCTCAAAAGGATAAGCCGAGCCAGTTTGCGGGTATTCGTACCGATCTTGATTTAAATATTATTGGCGAGCCACTTATTGAATATTGTAAGCCGCAAGCAGATTACTTGCCTCACCCTGAGGCGTGTTTAATTACGGGTATTACGCCACAAGTGGCGATGAAAAAAGGCTTGGTTGAAGCTGAGTTTATAGCAAAAATTCATGCTGAATTTAGCGTGCCAAACACCTGTGTTGCCGGTTATAACAGTATTCGGTTTGATGACGAAGTAAGCCGTTACAGCTTTTACCGTAACTTTTACGATCCATACGAGCGCGAATACAAAAATAACAATAGCCGATGGGATATTATTGATTTAGTACGTGCTTGTTATGCGCTGCGCCCTGAAGGGATTGAATGGCCGTTAAAAGAAGACGGTAGCCCAAGCTTTAAGTTAGAGCATTTAACGGTAGCTAATGGTATTGAACACGCCGCAGCGCACGATGCGCTAAGCGATGTAACCGCCACTATTGCACTGGCTAAGCTAATAAAAGAAAAACAGCCAAAGCTGTATAACTTCTTTTTTGGTTTGCGTAATAAAAAAGCCCTTGCTGAATTGGTTGATGTATTTAACATGACGCCGCTGGTGCATACCACGTCGCGCATACCAGCAACACAAGGCTGCACAAGCTGGGTTGCACCAATGAGTTTTCATCCGGTAAATAAAAACGCGGTTATTTGTTTTGATTTAACCCAAAACCCGCAAGTACTCATTGATTTAAACGTAGAAGAATTACGCAAACGCTTATACACCAAACGTGTAGATTTAGCCGAGGACGATTTACCTGTTGGCTTAAAACTAGTGCATTTAAACAAGTGCCCTATTTTAGCCCCAGCTAAAACATTATTGCCTGAAAACGCCGCGCGCCTTGGGATTGACCGCGAGCAGTGCTTAGCTAACTTAGCTATTTTAAAAGCCAATACCGACCTTCGCGATAAAGTAACGGAAGTGTTTAACGAGCAAGGCGATTACAGCGCAACCACTAACGTTGACTACTTACTTTACGATGGTTTTACAAGCCATGCCGATAAAGCTAAGTTTGCGATTATTCGTGATGCAAAACCAGATGAATTAGCTGGGTTGAAGTTAGACTTTGAAGATAAAAAGTTTAATACGTTGTTGTTTAGATACCGCGCCCGTAACTGGCCTGAAACGCTAAACCAGCAAGAGCTTGATCAATGGCGCCAGTATTGCCAAAACAAGCTAATGCACGGGGAAGATCAACCGTCGATTAACGCGCAAGATTTTATGATAACCCTTGAAAACCTAGCGCATGAACATGACGACAGCGAAAAAAATCTGACAATTTTAAAGGCGTTGTATAACTACGCACAAAGCATGTAATTTGCTGTAGATACCATCTCTCATTTTAAGCTTCAAGGTCGTATTTAACTTTCTTGGAGCTTAAACGCTTCTTGGTTTTTTATTACACCAAAACATAT
>NZ_WTLC01000075.1:0-7659 GCF_011378875.1 Pseudoalteromonas sp. Z9A5 | reverse complement strand
GCTATGTGAAAGTAGGACATTACCAGGCTTCAAATTGTAGAAAGCCCGAATCTAACGATTCGGGCTTTTTTACGTCTGCAGAAAAGTGAAGTGTGGTTGAAAAACGTACAGCTCACACCCTACACTCCCATTAATATCCCTTATTTCATTCGATTACAGCTCATGACCCACTTTAAAGAAGCCCACTTAGCTCACCAGTCTCAGCAATAGCGCGATAATAAGCAGCTTGAGAGAATGATAGTGCCGTATTTACACTGTAACTCTCCACTGCTGTAGGCACACTAAAACATTCTCCTGCGTAGCTCACAGGCTTAACATTGTAGAAAAGTGAATGTATGGGTGAATAATACACAGCTCACGGCATACATTCCTATTAATACTCATTCATTTCATTCAAGTGTTTACGACTAGAAGGAGATATAGCCAAATATAACATGCTTACATAGCCTCTATCATCCTACTTAAAAAGCACATAAAGCCAGGAGCTAAATAAATTCCCTTTAAATATCGAGAATTTTTGAGGATGGATTACCCGTTATAACTGTATGATACAGCATCGATTTTATTGAAGGTTTATTAATATATGAAAGCTATATATTAAAGCCGTATCTTGTGATTAGATAACTTAACTATTGTTATAATTTGCTTTCGCTATTTTTGATATCCTAAATTTAAACATCAATAGATATGTTGTATGTGTTTAAAATAATGGGAAAGAATAGAAGTTGAAAGAGATTAAATCTATATTGACTAAAGATAAAATGATTTTATATACATTTTATTAACTTTTCTTGTTTATTAACGGTATGAATACTAAGATGAATTCATTAATTAAGAATAAAAATAATGACTGCGAGGGCGTCCTTAAATGAACTATCAACCCTTTATAGATGACTCAGTGTCGCTAATAGAGTTTACTCGTATTTATCTGGCACTTTTTTATACTTTTGTTGCTGGATTTTATACATATCGCATTATCTCTAAAAATAAAAACACACCATCAGGTGTTATTTTTCCGGGTCAACAGTTTTGTGCTAGTTGGTGGAATCATATGGCATTTAAGTTCTTTAGAGCAGCAATTTGGTTGGTGTGTGTTGTTAGGTTATTTATTCCGGATATAGACCGGTATTTAATTTTATTCGAGCCATTAAATGGTTGGCCTGGTGTTATGTTTGGCAATATCTTATTAAGTGCAGGTTTTATATTAAGCATGTTTGTGCATTTTAATATGGCTTCTCTTTGGCGTTCAGGAATCGATCCTAATGGACCTAAAGAACTTAAAACAACAGGCCTTTATGAATACTCTCGAAATCCGATGTATTTAGGTGTAGCAGCGGCACAAATTGGTTTCTTTTTAGCACTTCCTTGTGTATTTAGTTTAATTTGCTTACTTGTTGGGTTAGTTGCATTATTTAGACAAACTCAAGTTGAGGAGGCACACTTGAGTAAATGTTTTACTGAACAGTATGATCAATATAAGGCATTAGTACCGCGATGGTTGTAGTTTATTTTTGACTATAAATATTATATGTAGTTGTTTTCAAAGTTAACGAAAGGCATGTAAAACTAAGTTAATTTATATTAGAGTCTTTGATTTTATATGCTGCTTAATAAACGCTTTTTTATCTATTGGTTTAGAAAATATATAACCTTGGATGTAATCGCATGCTAATTCTTTCAATAATAGATACTGATATGTTGTTTCAACCCCCTCAGCAACGACTTTTACATTTAGGTTATGTGCCATAGTAATAATTGCTTTAACAAGTGCGATACTGTTCTCGTTGGTTTCTATATCTTTAATAAATGTCCGGTCAATTTTGAGTATGTCTATATCTAGACGTTGAAGGTAGGCTAGAGATGAGTAGCCGACACCAAAATCATCAATGGCAATATCTATGTTTATCTCGTTTAACCTTTTTAATTGATGCTGTATTGAAGAATCTGGATCCATTAAAGAGTTTTCAGTTACCTCAATTAAAATAGTGTGCGCAGGTAATTTATATTGCTTACTTGCTTTGATCCATTGATCAACCCAATCTCCGGCACGATCAATTTCGAGAGGGGAAGTATTCACGCTTATTTGAATAGGGGTTTCAGATAGCTTATTAAATTGTACTGTATCGCGTATTGCTTGTGATTTTACCCAGTGACCAATATCACTAATTAAACCATTTTTTTCGGCTACAGGTATAAAGCTGTTTGGAGTAATTAAGCCACGTTCTGGGTGATTCCAACGAATTAAGGCTTCCGCTTTTTGTACTGTTATACCATCAATCGAAAAAATTGGCTGATAGTACAGTTCAAATTGGTTTTCACTGATCGCAATTTTAATTTCCTCAATTAAGCGACGTTTTTCAATAGCCTGTTCTTCAATCACATATGAGAAAAATTCATAGCGATTACGTCCTTTCTTTTTAGATAAATACATAGCTTGATCGGCGCGCTTTACTAACTCTTCAACGGTTAACCCATCTGTAGGGAAAAAAGTTAAACCTATACTTGCTGTAACATTTACTTGCTCTTCTTTTATCTGAATACATTGCATTAGACTATGCTGAACTGCATCAGCTATTTTTGCTGCGGCAACAGGATCGTTTACACCCTCTAGAATAAGTGTAAATTCATCACCACCTAAACGTGCAACCGTATCTTGTTTTGAAATGCATTTCTGTAATCGCTCTGCAACTTGGTGTAATAGTAAGTCGCCATAATCATGACCAAGGCTATCATTTATTTCTTTAAACCCATCTAAATCAATAAAAATGAGTGCAAACTTCATATTTTTTGTAGCAACTAAGTTTTGAATTTTTTCATAAAAATAGCGTCTATTTGGCAGATCGGTAAGTCCATCTTGGTATGCATATTGATGTAATTGAATATTTGCATTTTCAAGTTCTTTGGTTCGAAGCCGCACTTGATTTTCAAGTGAGCTTTCTCGCTGTTCTATAGTAGAAAGCATGTCGTTAAAGCATGTTGTAAGCTGACCTACTTCATCTTTAGATAGTTGCTTGGCACGTAAACTGTAATTATTTGATTTGGTAACTTTGTCAGCTATTTGTGCTAAATGTAGTATTGGGTTTAAAAAACGACGCCTAAGTGATAATGATAAAAGTAGGCTCACAGCGAATGTAAAACACATTAATATAGTAATAAACTTAGTATAAAAGACTGTTCTATCATTTAGATAGCTATCATTAGCTTGTATCTTAATTTCGCCATAATAATGTAAATCTAGAGTAAGAGCGGTAGTTACTTCAATGCTATGTCCGTCATATTCAAAAAAGTCAGGGGAGAGGGCAATTGCAAGCTGTTGACCGACCTTATTATTTACAACTACAGATATTATGTCCGAGCGAGTAAGTATTGGGTTAATTAACTCTTGTATAGCTTCGGTATCATCGAACATTAGTGCCGTTGTTATATTCGGTGATATCATTTTTGATAATGAATCCAAGCTTTGTATTTGCTCTTCTTTAGCACTCGTAACTTCATAAGCACTAAATACAATCGTAACAGTTGCGCTAGATACTAATGCAACGCTCATTAAAATGAATAAAAGTTTTTTATTCATCGTATTTAATGAAAATACTTTTTTCATTATTTTACCTATTCACAACGCGGGCGAGGCGTAAGACTTTTGAGCTCATAGTAATACCTGCATCTTTAAGCTTTAGTGGGTCTATCTCAAAACGAATTTTACCGCTGGAAAGAAAAAATCTAATATGTCCTCCGCTTTTAATAAATTCTGCATTTTCACCCACAATCATAATGTTGTGATAAGACGTAAGCTGTGATTTTTGCCAATCGGTAATAGTATCAGACGTAATAAAAAGTATATTACATGGTTCGAGAGACACTTCATTAAGTACCACGTGTAAACTTTGTAGAGGTGAATGTTTAATTGTACGATTCTTTAAAGCAACATTCGCAGCATAAATAAAACTTTTATCAGGGCTGCATATCGTAAAGTATTCACTTTCATTTAATTGGACAGGCCATTGACCAAAGCGGGCAAAGTTATATAAAAAGCCTGCTTTTAACATATACTCTTTTTCCATAGCACTGCTGTTCGTACTAAATAAAAGTACAAATGTAATTGTTAAACTATGCAGAAGACCTTTAAATTTAAGCATTTTATTAACTTAAAACTTTATTGTTATTGTAAACGTAATACATTCATCAATGTAATTAGGTATTGTATAAGTTTCGCGTGTATTATTATATTCAATATGAGAACCAGCAAACAAGTTTTTGCCCGAAAGAGCTGCTGCCCAAGTATGATTGATTTGCCAATTCCAAGTTAAGTCTAATGCTGTATAGTTGTCGGCTTCATATGCATCTGAGTTCTCTACACGTAATGCTGTAAAAATGGTGTGATCAGTAAATAGGGTATAATTTGCTTTTGCGAATAGCTGCCTATTTGATGAGTCAAAGCCAATAGACGGGGCTGTGCCTTCAGGTAAATTGTAATCGATATTTGTGTAACTATAACCAAGCTCTGTACTAAGAGAATCAATTGGTTGCCAAGATAAAACAATATCAAACCCCTTAGTTGTCGTTTCTCCAACTGAGACAAGATCGAAGTTAATCTCTGTTGTTGTTAATGACTGAGCAGCTTGTTCAAATTGCCCAGCTTGAAAAAACGCGACTGCAGGTAGAAATTGCTCAAACTGTGTGTTTAATTTAATAGCGGCAACATCTGTTGCATCAGTATGATAAGCAGAAAAATCTAATGCCCAATCATTGTTGGTAAAACGATAGCCTAATTCATAAGATATATAATTTTCGGACTTTACTTTATCGTTGCCATTTAGAAAAGTTGCAATCCGATAATCATCAATTACAGGTATATCTGTTTTAACCCCAATAATATCTATTATTTTGGTACCGTTAACTTTAAAATTATCGTTAAACTCTATTAAAGTAGGAGTGCGTACACTTCGCGATATAGCCCCCCAAGTTAAATGATTTTCAATGGGTTTATATACTAACCTTGCTGATGGCTGGTTTTCCCACCCAGTTAAGTCGTTATGATCTAATTTAGTTCCAATAATGAAGTCGAGTGTATTGGGTACAAAATTGTATTGCGCCTGAACAAGTCCACCATATTGTTTAAGGTTATCTAAGTCTTTGTCACTATCTAAAAACACACTTTCAGCAAACGAAATCGCATTATATCGGTAGTTCAATCCCCAATCTAATTGTAATGATTGGTATATGAAATTCATCTGATAATCAATATCTAACGATTCAAAATTTTCTTTTATATATGTTTGATCACCATTTTGTTTAAGCCAAGAGACCTGCAGCATTTGATTTGCATTTGTAGATATTCGATTCTCTATGCGCGTCATCATACGCGAATCTGTGCGTTTTAAATCATCAGAAAAAGAAATGTTTGTGTTAGTTTCATCAACAACACCGCGATAGTTTTGACCCAGCTTAGAATGCGTAACATCCCCCTGAAACAATGCAGACCATTCATCACTTGGAGTAAAATCAGCTCTTAAACCAAATGAGTGCTGTTTAGTTGTATCATTAGGGGTAAGCGAAATTCCTTTTTTTGAAGCATTTGAGTTTTTAATATGACCATAAACTCTGTAACTACCCTTATTACTAATATCGCCACCATAGCGTAAGTTAGCATCTGTGTTTATTTGATTACCCGTTGTCGCGTTTGCGTATCCACCGCGAGTATCAATACTATTTTTTGTAATAATATTTATAACGCCATTGTTTGCGTTACTGCCCCATAAAAGTCCGCCTTGTCCACGAATCACCTCTATGCGTTCAATATCATACAACGGTACGTTAAGGGTTTCCCAGTAAACGGCTGCGAACTTTGGAGTGTACAAGCTCTGACCATCAATCATTACTAATAGCTTGCTAGAAAAACGAGATGCTACACCTCGAGAAGATATAGCCCACTGATTATTGTCCAATTGTCTAACAATAAGTCCAGGTACCATTTTTAGCGCTTCAGGTACTGATGTAGCACCTGAGCTAGTAATTTGCTCTTTGCCTAAAACATAAATAGAAGAAGCGGTATCAAAAGCTGATTGCGTTCTTTTCATTGCAGAAGTGACCTGCACATCCATTCCCATTAGAGCATCAAGATCGAGATCTTCGTCTTCAAATGGAGCGGCCGCAATAAACGGAGAAATAAAAAGTAATGGCCACAAAAAGTGTTGTGATGTTTTCACCGACGCGTCTCCCGCACAATATAAAAATCAAAAACAGTGATTGTTTTTATAAAACATGTGTTATCACACAACATTAACATATGTTTATAGTGTGAAAGCATTTTATATGATGAATAGTATAAATATTTTTGTATTAAATAAAAATTTATACTTATTAGATTCAAATAATTAAGTATGTAGCATAGTATATTTAGGTACATCTGCAATTGCGTACCTAAAAAAGTTAAAAGTAAACTTTATAAAATAGCTAAATACTGCAACATTAAATTTATTTATTGTAGCGACGTTAAATTTTTAGTGTGAAAAAGATTTTTATTAGTCAAAACTACGTTCTATTTCGCTAGAGCATTATTTTCCTTTGCTTTTTTTATAAGTATACCGAATACTAAAATTAGCTTCATTTGCTTTTAAGGCAAGCAAAGTATGACAAAAAATGAGTTTATAAATTTAGAAGACGTGCTCAATTTAATGCTCGACGCGGTATGTGTTGTTGATAAGCAAGGTACCTTTGTTTTTGTTAGCGCTGCATTTGAGCAAATTTTTGGGTATAAAGCAGATGAAGTTGTCGGGGAAAAGATGATTAATTATGTTTACGAAAGTGACCATCATAAAACATATAATGCTGTTGATTCATTGTTATCTGGAGAAGTAATAAATCCACGATTTGAAAACCGCTGGCTCAGAAAAGATGGGGAAGTAGTAAATATATTATGGTCTGTTCGCTGGTCAGAAGAACATCAAGTTAGAGTGGCGGTCGCACACGATATTACCGAACGTAAAAAAATGGAAGAACAGCTTTATTATATTGCTAGGCATGATGCACTTACAGAGTTACCAAATCGTTCGTTATTAATGGAGCGGCTACAGAAAGCAATTATAAAAGCACAAAAAGAGAACTCATTTTTTTCATTGTTATTTATAGATATTGATGGTTTTAAAGCGGTAAATGATACTTATGGGCATGACGTTGGTGATAAACTTTTACATAGTATTGCACTACGACTCAATAGTGTAACGAGGGAATGTGACACCGTAGGGCGTTTAGGTGGGGATGAATTTTTGATTATTTTAGATAATCTAAATTCACCAAGTGAAGCCAACATAATAAAACGCAAAATTCTCGCACAATTTAAAATGGTATTTAAATTTGATGATGTTTATTTAAACATTTCGCCAAGTATTGGAATTGCTAATTACCCTGATAATGGTGAAACTGACCATCAACTAATTAAGCATGCTGATCAAGCAATGTATAAAATTAAAAAATCAGGCGAAAATAAAGCGACTTATTCAACAAACTAATTTTTTATTACTGCATAAAATTTTAGTAAAAAAGCCAGCGAATACATGCACTTTACTCAGGGCAAGATCACGAACTTTACCTTGACTTAAAAGTATGATCTTATACTCCTTTTTTCAAGGAGCATTCTCATGCTTGATATTCAGCTATTTA
>NZ_WTLC01000074.1:0-8912 GCF_011378875.1 Pseudoalteromonas sp. Z9A5 | reverse complement strand
TATGCACGAAGAGCGAACCCAAAAAGAGATAAAGAAAAAGGACGATTAAAATGCGGCCTGAATCCAATTATCTCTTAATGTCTAACCTATGAGCACCAGTTAAAGCGATGGTATTGGAAATACGACGTTTTATGCCGCGCTTAGGTGGAAGAAAATTATACTTTCTACTTAAACCCAAATTCATAGAGCAAGGTATAAGTTTAGGTCGAGACGCTTTTTTAATTACTTGAAAAATGAACATTTATTGGTTAAACCTAAGCGTAGTTATACAAAAACTACTTTTAGTAAACATTGGATGAAAAAGCATCCTAACTTGCTTAAAGATATGCAACCATCGCGACCAGAAGAGGTATTTGTAAGCGATATAACCTACATTCAATCAGAGCAAGGTGTTCACTATCTATCGCTAGTAACTGATGCGTATAGTCGAAAAATTATGGGATATGAACTCAGTGATGAAATGAAGGCGACAGATGTTGTTAAGGCATTAGATATGACCATCAATAATCGTCAGTATCAATGTAGTACGATTCATCATTCAGATAGAGGGTTGCAGTATTGCTCGCGGGTATATCAAAGTAAAGCTTAGTGAAAATGGCATTATTCCATCAATGACCGATGGCTATGACTGCTATGAGAATGCACTGGCGGAGCGTATTAACGGCATATTGAAGCAGGAATTCTTACTCTATAAATGTCAAAACCTAGAAGAGCTAAAGCAGCTCGTCGATGAATCAATATTGATATACAATGAATTGAGACCGCATTTAAGTTTAGGAATGAAAACACCAAACCAAGTGCATAAAAAAGACCAGGAGCAAAAGCTACTGGCCTTCAATTAAAACCGTCAACATATTTTAGGACGGGACAATTAACTCACCTCGATGCTCTGAGCGTTTGTTATAAGTTAAAACCCAGAACAAGCACCTTCAAATAGAGCTTTATCCATATTTTTAATTCCTTTTTTATCATAAATTCCGAAATAGTATTTATCACTATTAATTTCTGCAGTCGTTCCAACAGCAAATCTTTGCAGATTAACATCGCAGCCTTTGACTGGTTCGAACATTCCTACAGTAGTATGAAATTTTACTATTTTTGTATCATTTATATTTTTAGGTTTATCACTATTACCTGATGACCACGTACCTGTAATTGGTGTTTTGGACCCATTATTATCAACGTAATAGTAATGCCAGTTAGGAGGGTTTTCATCCCATACAGGGCTACCACTTGCTTGGGTTAACAAAACACCCGATTGTGGTATTTCAAAAATAGCGGAGCCATTTTCATATTTAGCGGGCTGACCTTTTGGTACATTATAAATAATATAAAAGGTTCCTTTATATTCTTCAGGTATTAAATAAACGCTTGGGTTGGGCATTATTCTATCTGGGCACATTCCATCAAAAATAGATTTATCAATGTTTTTTATACCTTTAGCATCGTAAATATCAAATATGTTTATGTTATCGAGAAACTGTGCTTTAGTGCCAACTGTAAAGTGAATATATCCAGCGCTACATCTTCTTATCGGTTCTATTTCACCTACAGAACCACCAAATATAACAGCTTTATTATATTCTCGGTTTTCTGGCGTATCGTAAATTCTAGTAGACATCTGTTCGACAATAAGTGTTCTGGTACCATCACCATTTTTAAAATAAAAAAGGGCATCACCATTATCTTCTCTGCCTGATTTCATTTTCATTTGCGTTATTAGCATACCCGATGCAGGTATTTCATAAACGCGGGACTCGCCTTCATACCTGGGAGGTTGACCATTAGGAACGTTATAAATAATGTAAACTGAACCAACGTAACCCTCGGGCATAAGATAAATACTGGGACCATTTTCTTTACTATCAGAGCAGGCTGAAAGTAAGGTAACAATAATACTAATATAAATGATTTTTAGTGCTTTTATGTTAAAACAAAGTCTGCTCATTTGGGTTTTCATTTTAGTATTCCATTGAAGCAATTTTTTAAACTTGCTTTTTCGGTTAACATATCATGTTCAATGTTTTGTAGGGTAGATTTAAGTGATAATATTCATACGGTCTTTAACTTTATCAATTTCAATTATTTGTATTGCAGATCTAAGGTGTGCTGGTTTCAGCAGAACGATGCAGCTATTCTCATCTGTATTATTTAGATTTAGCCTTAAAACTAGTTTATTAAACTGTTTAAAGCTTACTGAAGTTAATGCTATCTAAAGGGAAATAACGATGACACGTATTTTAACTTTTTGTTTTATAGTAAAAAGTCAAAGCACTCGCTAATTCAGAATAATACGATATATCAGAGTTTTAGGTACGCTTGTTGTCGCTATATATGCAATGTATTAGCCCTAGAAAAATATTAATACGAAACTTATTATAAATACCCCTTCTGCTTTGCTTATTTTGAGTAAGGCACCATTAAATAAATATTGAGATTTAAACCATGGCACCAGGAACCAGCCTAAGCGTACTTGAAATAAGTGCGATATTTTTATCAATTACCGCGTTACTCACCTATGTAAACCATCGTTTTATTGGCTTACCAACAACCATTGGCGTTATGGTTATTTCAATGCTTTTGTCTATCGGCGCTATATTTTTGGGCTTTTTAGGGTTTGATGATCTTATAGATTACGAAGTGAGCTTGCTCGATCAGTTAGATTTTACCGAGGTTTTGCTTGATGGCATGCTTTCTATGCTGCTTTTTGCAGGGGCATTGCACGTTAATGTTAGTGATTTAAAGCGTTATAAACTGCCAATCGGGATTCTTGCGTGTTTAGGCACGTTGTTATCTACGGTCATTATTGCCGGCGCACTTTATTTTGTATTGCCGTTACTTGGGTTTAATTTGTCGTTTATTTGGTGCTTGTTGTTTGGCGCGTTAATATCGCCAACCGATCCGATTGCGGTAATGGGTATTTTACAATCGGCTGGCGCGCCTAAAAGTATTGAAACAGTGATTGCGGGTGAATCGTTATTTAACGACGGTATTGGCGTGGTTATTTTTGTGCTTTTATTGGGTATTTTATCCAGCGGTGATATTCCTACAACCTATTATGTGGCACACACGCTGGCGGTTGAAGCCGGTGGCGGTATTGTTTTTGGTTTGGTATTAGGTGGTATTTTATATTACTTACTTAAAAGTATTGATAGTTACCAAGAAGAAGTACTACTTACTTTAGCGGGCGTTATTGGTGGTTATGCACTTGCAAGCCATTGGCATTTGTCGGGCCCACTTGCCATGGTAATGATGGGGTTAATGGTAGGTAATCATGGTCGTAGTATGGCTATGAGCGACAAAACACGCCATTACGTTGATTTATTTTGGGAGCTGATTGACGAGATTTTAAATGCCATTTTATTTGTTTTAATTGGGCTTGAGGTGGTAATGATTGCGTATTCGGGCAATTTATTTGTTGCCGCAGGTTTAGCGATTATTATCGCGTTATTAGCGCGGCTTATTGTGGTTGGTGTAACCACAACTACTTTTGGTAACCAGTTAGGGTTACCTGCTGGTGCTTGGAAAGTATTAACCTGGGGTGGTTTGCGCGGCGGTATATCTGTGGCGTTGGTACTGCAATTACCAAATGGTACAGAGCGCGATATTTTATTGGCTCTGACTTATGCCGTTGTGGTGTTTTCTATTTTGGTTCAGGGTTTAAGTATTGGTAAAGTGGCTAAAAGCATTCGTTAAATATAAAAATGATGAATTAAATAGAGGCGGTTAAAGTGCGCCGAATATAATTATATTTATAAGCCCGTAAAATAAGCAGATTTTACGGGCTTATTTTTTTAGAGTGAAAAGAGGGTTTAAATATTTTTAACCAGCTGTTTTATAAGTGGTTATAGCGATGATCGCAAATAAGCCTACTTTTAAAGTTAAAATTAAAATCAAAATCAAAATTAATATTTAAGTTAGACTAAAGTCTATAGGTTAGATTTATTCACTTATTAGGTTTGTTTTAATCGTTTGTCGGTTTTGTGTTAATTCTCTAAAGTTCAGTTGTCGGCAACAAGCACGACTAACTAATACCAATTTTATTAAAACATGATCATTTTAGCGAATTAAATAACTCACTAACGGCGTTAAAAATTACTTATATAGAACGACTATATTTCATAATTTTTGCCTTGTTATTAAGCTATTTACCTGACGCTAAAAAAGCTCACTAGTTTAAACAATTGGCATAACAGGAATATAATCATGAAATTGACACTTATCAAAACTATCGCTCTTGGCTCACTACTTACATGTTCAGCTGCTGCAATGGCTAACCAAAGTGACTATAAATTAATGGTTATAGAAGCTGCAACAGCACCACAGCCACTTGAGCAATCATTTAATAGCTGCGCACTGAATGTTAAGTCAAAAAATTACGCACAAGCTGAAGAAATTTGTACACAAGCAATTGCACTTTTAAAAGACGCCGATGGTCCTAAATTTAAAGTACGCCAACTTACGTCATTTGCATTAAGCAACCGTGGTGTTGCACGTTTAAAAGCGAATAACGATACAGCTGGTTTAGCTGATTTATACGAAGCAAACCAAATGTCTACAAGTACAATGGTATCGCATAACTTAACTCGCGCTAAAGAAGAACTATCGTTATAAAAAGCCGTTATAAGCTTTTTATAAAATAGCGAGAGTAAAAAAGCCCATGTTAGGTTAATCCCTAACATGGGCTTTTTTGTGTTTGTTTTAACTAAAATTTAGTGAGCGCATAAATAATTACGTACACGGTGCCTATTTATAAAATGATTACCAAGGCTAAATATTAAAACGTAAGCGAGAGTTGAACACCACTGTAAATATGTTCTTCTGCTTCCCAGTAGTAACCATCAATTTGGCGTACTCGTGTAAATGCTTCTATTTTAAATGGTTTAAAATGATAGCCCATCCCAATACCTGCGTAGCCGTCTATGTCGTTGTTCGATTTTTCTATTTGGTAGGTGTTATCACCGCGGTCGTTTTTGAAGGCGAGTTCGAATAGGTCTAAACCTAGCTCTGCGTAAATAAAAAAGTCGTTGAAGTAGCCAAGTTTCATCCCGTTATCCCAGGTAATGAATTCTTCTTGCTCGCCTTGTTTGTTATCTACTCTTGCGGCACCAACAGCGCTTGTAAAAATAACGCCAAAGTGACTGTTATTTTGTTTTGCCATCATTTCGACACCAACAGATGTAATGCTACTATCACCATTAAATTCTGATTTAACAAATACGGCGGTGTTTGGCATTTTGCTACCAAGTAAAAGCCTTGCATCGGCATTTTGGCTAAATGGTAAAAGTGTGCCTAATAGAACAAAAAGAGGGAGTTTGTATTTCAAAACAGTCAGCCCGTTAATAATGATAAGTTAGTAGAGTGGTTATTATAAGTGCGTTGTTTAGTATTGCATGTAATTAAGTGTATAAATTTGTTTGATTGTTATTTGACTATGGCAAAAACAAGTAGGTTAAAAATAAACCTACAAATAAAAACTTATAAATAAAGAGTATTCATAAAAACAAAAATGATGATTTTTAGGTACAGCCATGTTGTGTAAGTCCTTTTTATATATAGAAAAAATAATATCGTATTAGACTAAGGTCTATAGGTTAATTTTTCTCACTTATTAGGTTTGTTTTAATCGTTTGTCGGGGTTGTGTTAATTCTTTAAAGTTCAGTTGTCGGCAACAAGCACGGCTTAACTAATCAGGAATATGACCATGAAACTTACACTTATCAAAACTATCGCTCTTAGCTCACTATTAACATGTTCAGCTGCGGCAATGGCTGATACAGGTGATTACAAATTAATGGTTATTGAAGCTGCAACAGCGCCACAGCCACTTGAGCAATCATTTAATAGCTGCGCACTTAATGTTAAGTCAAAAAACTACGCACAAGCTGAAGAAATTTGTACACAAGCAATTGCACTTTTAAAAGACGCAGATGGCCCTAAATTTAAAGTACGCCAACTTACGTCATTCGCATTAAGCAACCGTGGTGTTGCACGTTTAAAAGCGCATAACGACACTGCTGGCCTTGCTGATTTATACGAAGCAAACCAAATGTCTACAAGTACAATGGTATCGCATAACTTAACTCGCGCTAAAGAAGAACTATCTTTATAGAAAGCCTTTATAAAATGCTTTATAGAGTGCTCTTATTTAGAACACTTTTATAAAATAGCGAGAGTAAAAAGCCCATGTTAGGTTAATCCCTAACATGGGCTTTTTTGTTTTAACTGCATAGATTTAGCCCACTATTACTTATGTTATTAATGAAAAAATAAGTGTGTCATCATTTTAATTTCTTTTTTCTCTAAATCTATACAAGTTTAATGTTGTAAATTCCGCTACTTATTAAGTAAATCAGTATCTAATTTTTCTAAAATATTGTGAGGGTTGAAAGGTTTTTTACCAATTTGTTTTTCGAATTCTGAGCGTATATTTTCATCAAGTTTCATGAAGTCAATTTTAAGTTGTAAAAACTTTTTTGATTCATATAAAATTTCAGTAGTACTCTCACTATATTCAGATACGGCTAAACCAAGCTCAGAACGAGTGAAATTAAGTTGATTAATCGCAAAAGCTAGCGCATAGCGAGACTTACTTTCACATAGCTCTTGATTTCGAAACTTAAAATAGAACAGCGACTTCATAAATTTGTTTTTTGATACTTTAAGCGTTTTAAATACATTTAAATCTAGTCTTAATTCCGAGGATGTATTTTCCTCTTTTTTACATCGTGAAATAGAATCAGACAAAAGCTTTGTTTTATTTTCTACTTTATTATCTAAAAAATTCAAAATTTCATCATCAGAGCCTAATGAGTGAGTCGAATATAAAGCTATAATAATAGGTAGTATAGATGTTAGTTTTTTATTCACAGCCATTGAAAATTCCTTGCCAAAACCTTAATCGCTTGGGATTGTTGTGCATATGATAATACAAGACTATAAAGTCAGCTTCTTTTATAATTACATCCTTTACTAACGAAGAACTTGATTTCATCGCATCCGCATAAAGAGCCTATTCTTGCTGTGTTATATTGTAAACTACTTGTTGTAGTGTTTTTTTGTAAATACAGCTGAAAATACCTACAGATAAGTCCGTTTATGAATCCACCTGTTACTTTTTTATTCTTTCTTACCTCAAGATCTTTTTGGCTAACAGCATAAAAATTATATTCCATTTAGTGGTTCGCATTTATTTATTAAAAACTCTTTATTAAAATTAATAGTTAAAATGTAACTCAATACATTTAAAAGACAAAACAGTGTGTAATTATTTAGTTTAAAATTTTTTTTCATTATTGTATATTTTAGATGAAGATGATTTATTTGATCATTTTATACTGTCAGGTATTTTATAGGCTTGACCCAAATATTTTAAATATATAAAGGACTAACTAATGGGCTACGATGTAACTTTTCATGCAATTTCTAAAAATGAACTTAAAAAATATGTTTATGACGTTTTAGAGGATCCGACTTTAGCTGAAGAGCGTGGTAAGGAACTTACTGATGACGAAAGCGAGCAAGAGTTTATTCAAAGTATTTATGGCAACATGAGAGAGTGGCTGAGCGCGTCACAGCAAGAGCAGAATGACTTTGCAAAAACTTTTTCTTTTGCTATTGCAGCAATATCTGGTTATCTCCATGATTTTTATTACTCACGAAACTTTGCGTTATCTTTTATTGAGTTTGAAGATCACCCAGGCTTTTTTAAAAGTTATACATCTATTGAGGGCTCCCCATTAGTTGACTGTACTGATTTAAGCGGTGGTAACATAGAAGGTAATTACAGCGCTTCAGGTTTTAGTGATGATGCTAAAGGCATTTTTGAACTAATGGAACAGATAGATTTGGATGTAGACGAAGAAGGGTTAGATTCATTAAAAAGGGCGCTAAAATACTGCGTTGATAACGACTTGCTGTTTTTAGAAGCAAGTGACTTAGTGGTTCCTTTTTCAAACGAAAGCTTTACAAATACAGATAAAATGAAGGCACACTTTCTTAAAAATATAGAAGGTTAAAATTTCTACGAGTTAATTTACTAAGGGCTATTGATTTAAAACTAACGTTAAATAGCCCTTATATACATTTCATTTATTAGACTAAAGTCTATAGGTTAATTTTCTTCACTTATTAGGTTTGTTTTAATCGTTTGTCGGGGTTGTGTTAATTCTTTAAAGTTCAGTTGTCGGCAACAAGCACGGCTTAACTAATAGGAATATAACCATGAAATCACTTATCAAAACTATCGCTCTTGGCTCACTACTTACATGTTCAGCTGCTGCAATGGCTAATCAAAGTGATTACAAATTAATGGTTATAGAAGCTGCAACAGCGCCACAGCCACTAGAGCAATCATTTAATAGCTGCGCACTGAATGTTAAGTCAAAAAATTACGCACAAGCTGAAGAAATTTGTACACAAGCAATCGCACTTTTAAAAGACGCAGATGGCCCTAAATTTAAAGTACGTCAACTTACGTCATTCGCATTAAGCAACCGTGGTGTTGCACGTTTAAAAGCGCATAACGATACAGCTGGCTTAGCTGATTTATACGAAGCAAATCAAATGTCTACAAGTACAATGGTATCGCATAACTTAACTCGCGCTAAAGAAGAACTATCTTTATAAAAAGCCTTTATAAGCTTTTTATAAAATAGCGAGAGTAAAAAAGCCCATGTTAGGTTAATTCCTAACATGGGCTTTTTTGTGTTTGTGCGTAGTGTTAAATCAGCTTTTTAAAGGTGGGTTTAATAAGTTTTTATGCTCATTTATATTTTTAAATATTTAAGTGTAATACTTCCATTAAAGGGATTACAGCCAGGGCAAGAGCATGAAAAAACACTATAAATTCAATACCTTTTCAAGATAAGCTGTACTGCGCATCGCTTTCTTCTGCTTTGCTGGCATACCT
>NZ_WTLC01000073.1:0-9284 GCF_011378875.1 Pseudoalteromonas sp. Z9A5 | reverse complement strand
GGTCGCATTATAGGGATAAACGAGTGAGGGTCAATACTTTATTTCAGCTTTTTGACAATTAAATGAATTTAGTATGAAAGCTATACAAATAAAGGTCTGCATAGGGTTTTATGCTCAAAAATCAGGCTGCATTTACAACAATAGCTGTGTAAAGCACTATCTCTGACTCATAACTTAATAACACTGTTATATATACAATATAAACAACAAGTACAGTTGTGCTTATTTTTAGACATTTACCTATAACAGGATTAAAGGTATTAAGCTTTTGATAGAAGCCTTTTAAGCTCACCAAACCCATACCAGCTATATACCTTTATCGTATTATTATAGAAGGAGTAAAATACTGTGTTCACTATATATAGTATTAGATACATTTTTTAATCTGTTGTGACAAAAAGCTATGACTCAATTTATATTTAAAGAACCCTAAGAAGACAGTAAAACGATAATAGCTTTAGAGGTCTCGCCTATTACAACATTTGATCACTACATTCTGATAATAACGAATATAAAGGTTTTAATTAAAATTCACTTAAACGTGAAAATATTTTAAATGGGTGGTGTCCGCGAGTAAATGCAGTTGAGTTTACTGCACTCAAATTTTTGACATAAAAAAACCCCGACCAATTTGGTCGGGGTTATAAAAAGTGGTACCAGCGGCCGGACTCGAACCGGCACTCCTTTCGGAAGGGGATTTTGAATCCCCCATGTCTACCAATTTCATCACGCTGGCGTCATTTTTCTTTGACCTTCTAAACACGAGAAGATAAAGAAAAACCACTTTAGAGCTAAAGCTTATTAATGTGCCTTCGTCTCTATGCTAAGCATTATACAAACAATAAAGGTAGCAGCAAGCGTTTTATAGTATAAGTGTGATCAACCGCTTAACAATTAAGCAACCATTAACATTTTAAGGCAACTCATATATCTACACTTTGTTGAGACAGCATAGATCCTAGTATTTATTAACCTATTTGATAAACTAACGTACATATTAATAATGAGAGTATATTTATGTCTGGTGAGTTTCCACGAGCTGGTTTTTGGCGCCGATTTGCGTCGTTAATTTACGATGCATTAGTTGTAATTTCTTTATCTATGCTAACCGCCATACTCTATTTTGCGGTTATTCAAGCATTAACTTCTTTAGGTGTTATTGCCCAAACAGAAGACCCTGCTGCTTTGATACAAGATTCACCTTTATTGTATGGGATTAGAAGTGCATTATTTGTCGGTATAAACATTTTCTTTTTTACTTACTTTTGGACTAAAAGTGGGCAAACCATCGGAATGCGCGCATGGCGTTTAAAAGTACAAACCAAAGATGGTGACCTTATTAGTTGGTCGCAATCTATTGTTCGTTGTTTAAGCGCATTACTTGGATTGGGTAATTTATTATTAATCATTGATTTTAAAAACAGAAAAGCGTTGCAGGATTACATCTCTAAAACAGAAGTTATTGCGCTAACTAAAGAAGAAAACAAGCGTATATATCGTGAGCTAGATTAGAGTTAAGCAACCTAAGTACTATGAGCGAAGCTTGAATAGATCACTAATAACAAAAAAGCGTGACCATTGGTCACGCTTTTTTGTTTTATCTTGTAAGTTATTATCTAAACTATCTTAAAAGCATTAAACCCGCTTATTCATTAAGTAAGTTGCAAAACCTATAAATATAATACTTGGTAATACCGCCCCAACAAATGCAGGAATTTGATAAACCATTACAACAGGACCAAATATCTCGTTTGTTAAATGAAACACAATGCCTGTCACTACGCCCATTATTATACGTGCCCCCATAGTTACAGTACGAAGGGGACCAAATATAAATGATAATGCGACTAATAACATGACTGCAACAGATATTGGCTGCATGACCTTGCGCCAAAGGGCTAGTTCATAAGTACTCGTATCTTGCTCATTTTGCTGTAAATAACTTAAGTATGACCATAAACCAGTAAACGATAACGACTCAGGTTTTACCGATACAACACCGAGCTTTTCAGCAGTGAGTTGTGAAGTATAAAATTCCTCAGCTACCTGCTCAGTCGAAGTTTTTTCATCTGTAATTATTACCTTGTTTACATTACGCAGTAACCAACCATCTTTACGACTAACAGCTTCTTTAGCTTTAGTTATTTGCGTCAAATCTAACGATTTATCAAAATGATACATATGCACACCATGCAGCATACCGTTTTGATCAACATCTTCTATATTAATAAAGTTGTTGCCATCTTTAGCCCATACACCTTTTTGTGCATTATAAACATCGCCGCCGTGTATTGCTTGATTACGCATTTCTTTAGCATGCAGCTGTGCTTCGGGAGCACCCCATTCACCAAGGGCCATCATACAGATAGCCATAAATACAGCGGTTTTCATTACAGATACAATTATTTGCAGACGTGACATACCCGCTGCCTGCATAACCACCAGCTCACTATTTGAAGCAAGTGCCCCTAAGCCGGTTAAGCCTCCGATCAATGCTGCCATAGGGAAAAAAACAACAAGATCGCCAGGTATTGTATACAAAGTGTAGAGCATGGCGGTCATTAAATCGTAACTACCGCGCCCTACCGACTTAAGCTGTTCAATAAATTTAATTAAAGTACTTATACCCACAAGCACCAAAAGTGCAAAGCCTGTCGTTTGTAAAATACTGCGACCCAAATACCAATCAAGCATTTTCATTATGAGCCTACCTCCCGCTTAGTTATTACAGCTTTAAGCCAAGCGCCAAGTGGTCGTCCCTTAATTATTAATAACCCACCAATAAAGAGTGCACTTAAGTGAATCCACCATAAACCAATTGAAGGTGGTATTTTCCCGTCTTCTACTGCAAATTTAGCGGCGTTAAGTAAAATGAAGTAACCTAAATATAGGCTAATCGCAGGTACTAATTTGGCAAATTTACCTTGGCGAGGATTAACCACGCTTAAAGGCACAGCAAGTAATGTAAGTAACGGAATTGAAAGCGGTATGGCTAGTCGCCACTGCCACTGCGCTATTGACTCTGGTGTATTAATCGCAAGTAGCTGATTGGTAGGTACCGCTTCTAACTTACGTCGCTGATGTTCTATTTCTTGTTCTCGAATTTGTACGCTATAACCATCAAACTCAGTTAAGTTAAGTGCAGGTGTAGTGCCATCTGTTTCGTAACGTTTACCGTCGGTTAGTACTAATTGTTGTTCGCCATTTTGCGCTTCAACAACAACACCTTGCTCTGCATATACTAGGCGCGCAAGGTTATCTTTTTCACTATCGGGTAATTGTGCTACAAACACTTTATTTAGCTCTTTGCCGCCTTTCTCAATATTATGAATAAATACGACCGCTTTTTCATTACCGGTTTCTTGAAAACGCCCTGCTCTGAGTGCAGATAACCCGGCATCCGCTTTAGCTTGTTCTTTTAATTGATATTCTTGCTCACTTGCCCAAGGCGCTAAATACATAGTGAGCGCGGCGGCTAAAAAGGCAAGCCCTGCACTTGATATAAGTGTTACTCGCACAACATACCACTCACTTACCCCACAAGCTTTGAGCACGGTCATTTCGCTGTCGGCATATATACGACTGTAAGCTAAAATAATGCCTAAAAATATGCTCAGCGGTAATATAAGAGAAGCAAGTTGCGGTAACTTAAGCGCTATCATCGATAACACTAATTTAGCCGGAATGCTCCCCTCAGAGGCATCACCTAAAATAACAACTAACTTTTGTGACAAAAATATAGTCATTAAAGTTAAAAATACGGCGACCTGCGATTTTAAAACCTCAGCGGTCAAATAACGGAAAATAAGCAATGCTCGCCCCTGTTAAACATGGAATTTCACTACAATAGTGATAATTGGATAGTTAAATAGCTATTTTATCCAGTTTGATCTGGCAAATAGAGTATTATTATAAGCCATCAAAATTAATTATCCTACCTAAGTGCACGATATAATGTTGCATTAGTAGCCCTTATGCATATAAAGTTCAATTACACAGTAAGAGTCAGAAAAAATCAGCTAAAATGAGTATTATCTCTACATAAGCTGAGCGGGTAAGACTAGAAATTATTTTTTTAGCCCTTATTAATAGCCTAAATGACTCAAAATCAGGAGTGACAATGGAATTTAGCGTAAAAAGTGGTAGCCCAGAAAAACAGCGCAGCGCATGTATTGTGGTTGGTGTTTACGAGCCACGTAGGTTATCCCCCATTGGTGAACAACTCGATAAAATCAGTGACGGTTATATCTCAAACTTACTTCGCCGTGGCGATTTAGAAGGTAAACCTGGTCAAGTTTTATTATTGCATCATGTACCTAATGTATTAAGCGAACGTATATTGCTTGTAGGTTGTGGTAAAGAACGTGAACTTGACGACAAACAATACAAACAAATAATTTCTAAAACAATAAATACCTTAAACGATACAGGCTCAATGGAAGCGGTATGCTTTTTAACAGAGCAACACGTTAAAGGTCGCGATACCTACTGGAAAGTACGCCAAGCAGTAGAAACTACGCAAGATTGTTTATATACATTCAATCAATTAAAAAGTAAGAAAGTAGATCCGCGCAGACCACTTCGTAAAATTGTATTTAACGTATCAACGCGTCGCGAACTGACTATAGGCGAAAGCGCTATTGAGCACGGTTTGGCTATTGCAGCTGGTAGCAAGCTATGTAAAGACGTAGCGAATATGCCACCAAACATTTGTAACCCCGCTTACTTAGGTGAACAAGCACAAGAGCTTGCAACTAACTTTGACAACATTACTGTTGATCTGATTGGCGAAGAACAAATGGCAGAGCTAGGGATGAATTCTTACTTAGCTGTTGGTCGTGGTAGTGTTAACGAATCGGTTATGTCGATTATTAACTATAAAGGCGCAGCCGACGATCAAGCCCCTATTGTACTTGTTGGTAAAGGTTTAACTTTTGATTCAGGCGGTATTTCATTAAAACCAGGCGAAGGCATGGACGAAATGAAATACGACATGGGCGGAGCGGCAGGTGTTATAGGTGCGATGCGTGCACTTGCACAGATGCAATTACCCATTAACGTTATAGGTATTTTAGCTGGTTGTGAAAACATGCCTGGTCCGAATGCTTATCGCCCAGGTGATATTTTAACAACTATGTCGGGGCAAACTGTTGAAGTGTTAAACACCGATGCTGAAGGTCGTTTAGTATTGTGTGATGCGCTAACGTATGTTGAGCGCTTTGACCCTGATACCGTAATTGATGTAGCAACCCTAACAGGTGCATGCATTGTAGCCCTTGGCGCGCATGCTACTGGTTTACTATCAAATCATAATCCACTAGCACACGACTTATTAAAAGCGTCGGAGCAAAGTGGCGACCGTGCATGGCAATTACCACTGTGGGATGACTATCAAGATCAACTAGATAGCCCATTTGCTGACTTTACTAACTTAGGTGGTCGTTCTGCTGGCACCATTACTGCAGCATGCTTTTTATCTAAGTTTACTAAAAAATATAACTGGGCACATTTAGATGTAGCCGGTACGGCTTGGAGAAGTGGCGCTAAAAAAGGCGCAACCGGTCGACCAGTACCAATGCTTACTCAATATTTATTAAATAGAGCAGGTGTGAGCGAAGCAGCTCAAGATTAAACATTAAATTAAGTTAAACCTGTTTATAAGGCGCCGTTTGGCGCCTTATTTATTTGTGTATTAATTGAAGCAAAACGCGTTATATGGCAAAATCTGCCTCTTAATTTATGTGTATCAACTTAATACACATTCAATGTCATGGGAAGCCCCGATACAATGAACATGAACGCACAATTTTTCGTTCTAAAGCAACAAGATGAATCGTTGGCAAAGCCAGATGATCATTTTGCTTTGGCAGCTCAAATTGCAGCCGATCAGTATCGAAATGGTCAACGTGTATTTATATGTGTAGATAACAACGAAACCGCCTGTGCCATTGATGAAATAATTTGGGCATTCGATCCCGACAGCTTTGTGCCACATAATTTACAAGGCGAAGGCCCTAAAGGTGGCGCACCTGTAGAAATTGGCATAACGCCTCCTGTTGGTAATCGTAAAGTTTTAATAAATTTGGCTAATAACTTGCCGGATTTTATTCGTCGATTTAACCAAGTTTTTGATTTTGTACCCGTAGAACCCGTTGCTAAGCAAGCTGCTCGCGAGCGCTTTAAAAAGCTGCGCCAACTCGGTGCCAATATCACCACGCAAGATATTAATAACTAAAAGCACGTTTAGTTAAATAGCTAACCAACTAATTTAAGTACTTATTTAAGGTTCTGTGTAATGGATAAAACCTACAATCCGCAAGATATTGAACAGTCTCTATATCAAGACTGGGAACAAAAAGGCTACTTTAAGCCATCTGGTAAAGGCGTACCATATTCAATTATGATCCCGCCGCCAAATGTCACTGGTAGCTTACACATGGGCCACGCCTTCCAAGATACAATAATGGATACCCTAACGCGTTTTAAACGTATGCAAGGTAACAACACATTATGGCAAGTAGGTACTGACCATGCAGGTATTGCAACGCAAATGTTGGTTGAGCGTAAGCTTCATGCTGAAGAAGGTAAAACACGCCACGATTTAGGTCGCGAAGATTTTATTAATAAAATCTGGGAATGGAAAAAAGAATCGGGCGGAACTATTACCAAGCAGCTTCGTCGCCTTGGCGCATCGGTTGATTGGGATCGTGAACGTTTTACAATGGACGATGGCTTATCTGAAGCCGTTAAAGAAGTGTTTGTACGCCTTCATAAAGAAAACCTAATTTACCGTGGTAAACGCCTAGTAAACTGGGATCCTAAATTACACACGGCTATTTCTGATCTTGAAGTTGAAAACAAAGACAAAAAAGGCCACATGTGGAACTTACGTTACCCACTAGCTGATGGCGTTACAACACAAGACGGAAAAGACTACATTGTAGTAGCTACAACCCGTCCAGAAACCATGCTTGGCGACTCGGGTGTTGCAGTAAACCCAGATGACGAACGCTACATAGATTTAATTGGTAAAGAGATTTTATTACCAATCGTTAATCGTCGTATTAAAATTGTTGCTGATGAACATGCCGATAAAGATAAAGGTACGGGTTGTGTAAAAATAACCCCAGCGCACGACTTTAACGATAACGAAGTTGGTAAACGTCATCAAATGCCAATGATCAACATTTTCGATAAAGATGCCGCTATTCTAACCCAAGGTGAAACATACACCTTTGATGGTAAAGAAATTGAATTTGATGCGCCAATTCCTGAGCGCCTACATGGGCTTGATCGTTTTGCAGCACGTAAAGCGATTGTGGCAGAATTTGAAGAACTAGGCTTACTAGAAAAAATTGAAGATCATGGTTTAACCGTACCTTACGGTGACCGCTCTGGTGTTGTAATTGAGCCACTACTTACCGATCAATGGTATGTACGTGTAGCACCACTTGCTGAACCGGCAAAAGACGCTGTTAAAAACGGCGACATTCAATTTGTACCTAAGCAATACGAAAACATGTACTTCTCGTGGATGAACGACGTACAAGATTGGTGTATTTCACGCCAGCTTTGGTGGGGTCATCGTATTCCAGCTTGGTACGACAGTGAAGGCAACGTATTTGTTGGTCGCGACGAAGCTGAAGTACGCCGTGAAAACAACATTGCAGACAGCGTAACGTTAAGCCAAGACGAAGACGTACTTGATACATGGTTCTCATCAGCGCTTTGGACGTTCTCTACACAGGGTTGGCCAGAAAATACCAATGATTTAAAAACCTTTCACCCGTCTGACGTACTGGTAACTGGTTTTGATATTATTTTCTTCTGGGTTGCGCGCATGATTATGATGACGCTGCACTTTGTAAAAGACGAAAATGGCAAACCACAAGTTCCGTTTAAAACCGTGTATGTAACTGGCTTAATACGTGACGACAATGGCGATAAAATGTCTAAGTCAAAAGGTAACGTACTTGACCCACTAGATATGATTGACGGCATTGAACTTGAAGACCTAGTACAAAAACGTACTGGTAATATGATGCAGCCAAAACTTGCCGCTAAAATCGAAAAAGATACGCGTAAAGTATTTGCAGGCGGTATTGAAGCACACGGCACCGATGCCCTTCGCTTTACCCTTGCTGCAATGGCATCTACCGGTCGTGATATTAACTGGGATATGAACCGCCTAGAAGGTTACCGTAACTTCTGTAACAAATTATGGAACGCGAGCCGTTACGTATTAATGAATACAGAAGAGCAAGACTGTGGTTTTGCAAATGGCGCTCAAACAGAGCTTTCATTAGCTGACCGCTGGATTTTAGGTCAATACGAAGCTACCGTTAAAACCTATACTGAACACCTAGATAACTACCGCTTTGACTTAGCTGCTAACACACTTTACGAATTCACTTGGAACCAGTTTTGTGATTGGTACTTAGAGCTAACTAAGCCGGTATTATTTAAAGGCAATGAAGCGCAGCAACGTGGTACACGTAATACACTTATTACCGTACTTGAAAGCTTACTGCGTTTAATGCACCCAATGATGCCATACATAACAGAAACTATTTGGCAACGTGTTGCACCACTTGCAGGCCTTGAAACAGCAAATACCAGTATTATGGTTCAGCCGTTCCCGGTATATAATGCAGCAAGCGTTGATGCTAAAGCGATGGACGATTTAGAGTGGGTTAAACAATTCATTTTAGCGATTCGTAATATTCGTGGTGAAATGGATATTAGTCCAAGTAAGCCACTTAATGTATTACTTGCAAATGCATCGAGCGACGACGTGCGCCGCATTGAAGAAAACAAATCATTTTTAGCATCACTTGCAAAAATTGAAGAGTTTACAATGCTTGAAAACAAAGATGACGCACCTGCATGTGCAACGTCTTATGTTGGCAACCTTGAAATTATGATCCCAATGGCAGGCTTAATTGATGTAGAAGCCGAGCTTTCGCGTATTAATAAGCAGCTCGAAAAAGCCGAAAAAGGCCTAGCACAAGTGCAAAACAAACTCGCTAACGAAAAGTTTGTAAACAACGCACCTGAAGCGGTACTTGCTAAAGAAAATGCAAAACTGGCTGAGTTTAGCGACGCTAAAACTAAGCTACTTGAGCAAAAAACTAAAATAGAAAGTTTATAAGCTTTCATAAAAATGCCTATTAACACTATTTAATAGGTATTCATAGGTTAGACATTAAGAGATAATTGGATTCAGGCCGCATTTTAATCGTCCTTTTTCTTTATCTCTTTTTGGGTTCGCTCTTCGTGCATAT
>NZ_WTLC01000072.1:1104-11026 GCF_011378875.1 Pseudoalteromonas sp. Z9A5 | reverse complement strand
AATTATCATTCCATGCTCGCTTTAGCATTTACTATGATGTGGCTACCAATGTGGGCTGATTAATATATATACTACAAAGATCAACAGCCCCTAGTGTGCCCGTAAACTCATCCCAAGCAATTAGCGAGGGAGGCAGTGATGTTGGCTTTTCGTCAAGGAGATCACGAACTGCTCCCGAGTCAGTGTTTACAAATTCGATAATTGAAGATAAATAAATCTCTGTTGCTGCATCAAATTGTTTTTTCCCCCAGCTTGTCTTGTATAAAAATTTAACTCTTTCGTTATTTTTACTTACACAATAAAGAGCTAGTACCAAAGAGTAATCGCTGTCAGGTACTTTTTTACTTGAGTTTCTAGATGTAATGATTTGATATCTATATTCTGGGTTTTTACCAAAATATTTTTTATAGACAGTCTCAAGAGACTTTTTAATTATTGGGTAACAATCTTCAGCGGTCCTATCGCCAAGTTTTTTCACAAATGATGCACCAAAAATAAATGCAATTGAAGTCATCATTACAAGGATTGCCGATACTTGAATACCTTGCGCTGGAGTTTGATGGAACTCTATATTATCTTCGAAAAAAGCTAAGTTATTTTTAAGATGTATGATTGCTTCTGTATCCATACCTTCTTCAAAAATAATATTAAATATCTGAGGGTTCATCCTTGCTTTCCTTGTGCATACAACAGCCTTACTCTAAGAACATTTTATCACTTTCACAAAATGCCCCTACAATGTGAACATCTATTAATAACAAACTAGATAAGTTTTTGCCAATTAAAAAATAGTTCACCTTTTGTAGCTTTATTTAGAATTAATTTAAAGCTGCCCATTTGTAGCATTGACTAAAGAGGCTTACGCGTTGGAGTCTAAATTAAGCCCCCTTTGCGAATACAACTTAAGTAACTAAAACCTAGTGGTGATGTCCGCCTTGAATAGCTTCACCCTGCTGGTTATAAAAACCTGTGGCGCTGTGTTCTATAAAACCAAGGTTTATCATTTTAGCTAAAAACGGGTCACCTTCGTTATCGCCAATGTCGGCGTAATCGGTGGTTTGAAAGCGATCCCACTGTGCAAATTGAGCGGTAATTAATGGCACCTCAGTGCTTACATTGTTAAGGCTTAGCAAGGTGGTTGTTTGGCTTTTTTTATTACTAATACTAAATGTTTTAACTAATTTTGAATGCGTAAAAAAGGCGAGGTTAAAGTCGTTGCCATTTTCGCTCAGTGTATAGTTTTTTACTTCATCACAGCCTGCGCCTTGTGTGCTTACTAACGTCATTTTTTCGATTAGGTGGTTATCCACCAGCTGACTTTTAGCACTCCAATTTTGTACGCCGCGTACCTCAGATGGCTGATATTCAATACCGCGTTGCTGGGCATTAAAGTAACGTATTGGTCGTATTTGATTATTAGCTAAATGCTGCCAAAGCTCGGTAATTATTTCACTTTGATGCGCTACTTGCTGATCGTTTCGCCAAAGGGTAAGTGACTCATTACTTTGTTGTGCTTTATGGCTGTTGGTAATTTTATAATCGGCTTTTAAATGCTTGGCATTAATATCACATTGCGAGGCAAAGCTACTTGTACTTACAAGCGTAGCAATTATTAATAACGCTTTTTTCATTTAGCTATCTCTTATTTATATTTCAAGTTTATGGCAATAACATAACGATTAAAAATGTCAGTTTAATGACAAAAAACCCGCACACGGTGCGGGTTTATCTATTTAGCTGTATTTAACTAAATGCATAACTAGCCGGTACTTACTGCGCTAGTTTTTCGTCTGCTGTTTTTACAAAATCAGCGGCAAAGTCCATTACATGGAATAAAAAGCTTTGCTCGTTTGTGCCTGTTACCAAGTGTGCACCTGGTCCCATTGCATAAACACCTACGTCTTCACCAGCATGTGTTTCTGAACCCAGTGGTACCAGAGCTTCTTGATGAAAACCCGGTGTTGTTGTATCAACATCGCTTAAATCAACACGCCCTGTAACCGGTGCAGCTAAGTAAGATGCATCAGCGTCGGTTTCATCGCCTAAATCTCTGTAGCCTAAACCGTTTGTATAACCCACTGTAGTGTATGGCATATCGTCGGCTGCAAGGCTTGGTTCTGTTTCGCCTACTGCAACTACTTTACCCAAAATTGGGTTACCGCGTTTAGGGTAACCGGCAATGGTAAATACATGACTGTGATCGGCAGTTACAACAATGAGTGTTTCTTCTGGATCGGTGTTTTCCATTGCCACTTTAACGGCTTTAGCAAGCTCAATAGTGTCGTTTAAGGCGTTATAAGCATTGCCCGCATGGTGTGCGTGGTCAATACGACCCGATTCAACCGTTAAGAAAAAACCTTGCTCGTTATTATCAAGCACGTTAATTGCTTTTTCGGTCATTTGTGAAAGCGAAGGCTCGCCTGCAACATCGTTAGCGCGGTCAGCTTCGTACTGCATGTGGGATTCGTTAAATAAGCCAAACACTTTTGTTGCGTCGTCACTTATTGCATCAAAACCGGTTTGATCCATTACGTAAGCGCCGTTTGGATATTGCGTTTTCCACTCTGCGGTTAAATCGCGGTTATCAGTTCGATCACCTTCAACAGCACTTACTGCATCGGCTGAATTAAACGCGGCATCTTTTGGTAAAAAGTGACGACGACCGCCGCCCATTACTACGTCAATACCGTCTACATCAACACCACTAAAGCGTGCTTCTAGGTTGGCTTCAAAGTTAACCAGTTGCGAGGCAATATCTTCACAATCGGTTTCTGACTCAGGCATATCGGAGATATCTTCCCAATTACGTTCTGCCGATTTAGCATACGTTGCTGCAGGTGTTGCGTGAGTAATACGCGCTGTAGAAATAATCCCTGTTGCTTTGCCTGCAATTTCAGCAAGTTCTAACGAGGTAACAAGTTCGTGCCCTTTGCCTGATGCACAATTACCACGCTCAACTGCTTCATCAATACCAATAACGCCTGCGTCGGTTTTAACACCCGATGCCATTGCGGTCATAGTTCCTGCTGAGTCTGGCGTTTGTGCATCTACGTTGTATGTTTTTACAAAGCCTGAAAAAGGCATGGTTTCAAAGCTTAACTGGTGCTCTTCACCCATTTCGCCCTCTAACTGACCCGCTAAAATACGTGCTGCGGTTATGGTAGAAATACCCATACCATCGCCAACAAATAAAATAACGTTTTTCGCTTTGCCTGATTCAGTAACAATGTTGCTGCTGGCTGTTTGTGCTGCACCTAATTTTGTTTGTGCTTCGCTATACCATGTATTGCTAGTGAGTGATGCCAGCTGCTCGCTTGTTAGCGAGGTTGCAGGTGCATTACACACTAAATTAGTTGAGTTAACTTCGTCGCTATCTAGCACGTCGTTATTATTACTATCTAGCCCGCTTTGAGTTTGCGTACCGCCATTAATACACAGCTCTGAGCCTACTGCGATTTGGTTATCTACCGTTAGTGTATTTATTTTATCGTCGTCATCTGAGCAACCTGCTAGCGCGACCATTACTGCCAAAGAAAGTACTGTTAATTTTTTCATGTTAGCCGCCATTATTACTGAGTTAGATCAAGAGCTTGATTAATTAAATGAAATACAACGTTTTGTTCAATTACACCCTGCGCTAACTGAGCACCAGGACCTTTAGCGTGCAAAGATATGTCTTCACCTGCGTGTGTTTCTGAACCCATTGGTACAGTTGCTTCTTGGTGAAAACCTGGGGTTGTTGTATCAACGCCATTTAGCTCAACACGCCCTGCTACAGCAGCACTTGTGTAACTTGCATCAGCATCGGTCTCACTGCCTAAGTTTCTAAAACCTAAACCATTTGCGTAACCGACTGTGGTGTACGGCATATCGTCGGCGGCTAGGCTTGGTGTTGTTTCGCCTACTGCAACTACTTGACCTAATATTGGATTACCACGCTTAGGGTAGCCTGCAATAGTAAATACATGGCTGTGATCGGCAGTGACTAAAATAAGGGTTTCTTCTGGATTGGTGTTATCTACCGCTGCTTGCACGGCTTTAGCAAACTCAATGGTGTCGTTAAGCGCGTTGTACGCATTACCTGCGTGGTGCGCGTGGTCAATTCGACCCGACTCAACTGTTAAGAAAAATCCATTATCGTTTTTACCAAGCACTTCAATTGCTTTAGTGGTCATATCGGTAAGCGAAGGTTCGCCCGCTACATCGTTTGCGCGGTCAGCTTCGTATTGCATGTGGGATTCGTTAAATAAACCAAATACTTTAGTGGCGTCATCTGCTATTGCATCAAAGCCTGTTTGATCCATCACGTACGTAGCATCAGGATATTGTGTTTGCCACTCAGTCACTAAGTTGCGCTCGTCAGTACGGTCGCCTTCTATAGCGCTCACTGCATCTGTTGAGTTAGCTGTTTCGTCTTTTGGTAAAAAGTGACGACGACCGCCACCCATTACAAAGTCAAGACCGTCTACGTCGGTACCTACAAATCGTGCTTCTAGGTTTTTTTCAAAGTTAACCAGTTGCGATGCAATGTCTTCACAGCCACCCGCTATCGCATCTTCTGGCATGTCTGATATATCTTCCCAATTACGATCAGCCGATTTAGCATAGGTTGCAGCTGGCGTTGCATGGGTAATACGCGCTGTAGAAATAATACCGGTAGATAGCCCTTTAATTTCAGCAAGCTCTGTAGCTGTAAGTAATTCATTACCTGTCACTGTTGAACACACGCCGCGTTCAATGTCTTCATCTACACCAATAACGCCCACATCGGTTTTTACACCCGAAATAATAGCCGTCATCGTGCCTGCTGAATCGGGAGTTTGCGCATCTACGTTATACGTTTTAACTTGTGCAGAGTATGGGAACTCTTCAAAGCTTAAATAACCTTCTTCGCCAGATTGGTTATTACGCTGCCCTTGCAAAATGCGCGCGGCGGTAAGTGTAGAAATACCCATGCCATCGCCCACAAATAAAATGACGTTTTTAGCTTTAGTGGCTTGTGTAGCCTGCGCTTGTGCTGTTTTTGTTGTTAGTTTAGTTTGCGCAGCGCTATACCAGCTGCTGTCTTTTTGGCTTTGCGGTAGTACATCAGCATGGCTAACTGCGCTAAACGCAAATGTTAGCGCGATTGCTGCAGCGACTTTTTTAATTTTCATCCGTAATTCCCATTGTTTAGTGGTTATTTTTAAATGTGTGACCACAAAAAAGATCAACCGCTGCACTATAGAAAACAGATGTGACTGATAAAGGTAATTTTGATGAAAGAAAAATGACTAAATTATGACAAGGATAAGTCAGGGGGTAGCGTGTAGCGTTAGCAGCGGGTTATATTTATTATTATTGCTTTAGACTTCGCTGCTCATATTCGCAGTTATGATATAAGTCTCGTTAATCACATAATTTTACATTACGATTAAAACCTTGAGCGCACGATATGTATTGCCTACAATAGCGCATAACTTTTTTAATACAGATGAAAAACCATGACAGATTCAACAAAACCAGCACTTCCTGATCAGCTTTCTATTAACCCACGTAGCAAGCATTACGTAGAAGCAGTATTCGACCACGATATTGGTGTACTTTTAAACGGTAAAGAACGTTTTGACGTAGAAGAATATTGCATCAGCGAAAGCTGGATTAAAGTTGCGGCACCAAAAGCTTTAGACCGTCGTGGTCAGCCATTACTTATAAAAGTAAAAGGCACTGTAGAAGTATTTTATAAATAACATCATTATCAAATGATGGTAATTTATAAATTTAATACAGCTAAAAAGATGCTTTTGCATCTTTTTTTATTTCAATTTTTGATGAAATAATATAAAACAGAAGCGACGTTATTAAATAGCATTTTTCTTATAATTGATAAGCAACAAGCCATTAACTAAAGAATCATATTAATGCAATTATCATTTATATCGAACCGAAATGAATTTTATTTATTAATTCACGACCAATAATAATTTGAATAACTTTTTAACCATCTAAAAAATATATTTTCGAGATAAATTATTCTCAAAGAAACTATGTTACTTCGAATACCATCACAGCTTTGTAGAGCTTTTATACTTACTTTTTATGTCTTTTCTGAATAGGTACATTTAATAATTATCTATTATTTTAATAGATCATAACTGTATTTTTAATTTTACAATTTTCGCTTACAAAAAAATTGAACTCTCAAGATATAAAAAGTTGAAAATCAACATTTATTATTAATTTACAACTAGATAGAAAAAAATTCATTGATGTAACTATTGAAAGTCAGACTGTTTTTATAAACGAAATAAACAGAAAAGATATTTAATTTATTTCAACCTTAATTCTGGATTAACCAAAATTAACAACTAAGCTAAATTATATTGTAAATATAAGGGTCTGTTTAGTTTATGAATTTTATTTCTATTTTGTTTCAGAAGTATAAAAAAGAATCTTCAAAAAAACGTTCTGAAACGTCTACATCATATAGGCACCTTATTGCCCTCGAGCCTCGCTTTATGTTTGATGCTGCTGGTGCAGTTACAGCTGTGGAAGTTGCTTCTGAACAAGTTGTAAATGCCCAAGTTAATGCATTTATGCAGGAAAATTTTTCAACTACAGAATCAGTTTTCATCGAAAATGAATCTACGCAATCATTCGACATAGCCCAGTTACCACCATCATCGAATCGAGCAAATGAAGATATTAATTCAACAGCTACTGAAGCCGAAGATGAAGTAACCGCCTACCCTATTGATGATTTTAAAAATAATGATCGAGTAGAAATCGCATTTATTGATCTCAGTATTGATAATGCAGATCAACTTGCTTCAGCATTAGACCCAAGTATAGAAATTATATTTATTGACTCAGAAAAAGGCGGAATTGAACAAATTGCTGATGCATTAGAAGGTCGTACAGACATTGATGCAATTCATATTCTCAGCCATGGTGACAAAGGCGTTTTGTCTATTGCCGGAACGCAAGTAACTGCCGATTCAATTAAAGGCGAACAAGCTTCTTTATTTTTACGTATTGGCCAAAGCTTATCAGAAGATGGCGATATGCTTGTATACGGCTGTAATTTTGCTGCGGGAGCCGAAGGTTCTGAAGCAATTAAAGCTCTTGCCGATACAACAAAAGCGGATATTGCTGCATCTAACAACATAACAGGCGCAGCAGATAAAGGTGGTGATTGGGTTCTCGAGACTCAGCTTGGTGAAATAAATAATGCAACTTTAGTTGCTGAAGATTTTTCAGGTACGCTTGAGACAACTCCAGTTAACACATCAGGTCCTCAAACGGGTGAGTATGTAGTTACTGCTGACGGTGTTATTACTATCACAATTCAAGGTGGTGATGGTGGCAACGGTAGTGGCTCAGACGGTGGTCAAGGTGCAACGGTAACAGGGACTTTTAATGTTACTGCAGGGCAAATTATCCGATTCGTTGTTGGTGAGGCTGGTGATCCTATTGATTCAGGTACGGGGACAAGTGCTGGCGGCGGTGGCAGCACTGGTGTATTTATTGATGATGTATTGGTACTTGTTGCTGGAGCTGGTGGCGGTGGTGATGATGCTATTGGCGGCGGTGGCGGCGGCGGTAATAGCGTTACTTTTGGCGACGATGGTAGCGGTGTCGCTGGCGGTGCAGCTGGAACAAATGGCAACGGCGGCGGTGGTACTGGCACTGCTGCGGGTTCAGGTGGCGGTGGTATTAATTCTGCTGGACAATCTGGATTAGGTACGGGTGGTTCTGCTGCAGACCTTACTCCTAACGATGGAGTTACTCTGGCAAATGGTGGTACTGGTGATTTAAGCGGTTCAGATGGCGGTAGAGGTTTAACTGGCGGTGGTGGCGCATCACCTTCATTTTCAGGTGGGGGTGGTGGTTATTCTGGCGGTGGTTCTGCCGGTGGAGATGGCGGCGGTGGCGGTGGCGGCTCGTTCGTTCACGCCTCTGCAATTTCAAACAGTGTAGTAGCAGGGACCGATGCTGCGGGCTCTGAATCAGATGGTAATATTAAGGTTTCACTTGAGGCGAATTCAGTCCCTGTTATATATTTAAATAATGATGGGGATACTGAAACAGCCGTAGGCTGGCAACACAACTCGCCATTCAATACACCTAGTGCAACCGACTTCAATAGCGGATCTGTAGTAAGTGGTAGTGATGAGATGTTTGGTCCTGGTCTTTCTGGAATTTATGATAATACAAGAGTACAGGTTGAAGGTGTAACAGCCAGCGACTTAGCAACAGCTCGTGCTAATCAAGATTTTATTCTATACGGTTTTACTACGGCATCAGATTTTGCTAACCCTGTTAGCATTAACGCAATATATAACGCCGACTGGATTGAAACTGTCGGTTATAAAATTGCAATTGATATTTCAAGCGATAATTTTACAACATTCAATACCCTGATAGAAGATCATCAAGCCGCCGTAGCTGGTGGTAGCACTTACGATGGTGTTTTTCAAAATATTGATCATTTTGAAATATCAGCAAACACAAACTATCAAATGCGCGTTTACCTATATGACAGTGATGGTGGAACGGTCATATTTGATGATTTACAAATTTTTACCACGAGTCCTGAATATAACTTTAATAATACTTTTACCGAAAATGGTCCTCCGGTAGCAATAGCTTCTACTGATATAGCTATAGATGACGACGATAATACAAATATGGCGTCTGCATCAATAGTATTGGCTAATCCTCAAACAGATGATCGATTACTTGTTAATGGTTCTGCCGCAACGAGTGGCACACTATCAAGCGGTATAACTTATACATTAACGAGTACAACCGTAACTCTTTCTGGTATAGCCACATTAGCTGATTACGAAGCTGCTATCCAAACAATTGAATTCGAAAATACTGGTGAAAATCCAAGTGAGATATCACGCAGTATTGAAGTAACAGTCAATGATAGTGAATCCAATTCTAATACTGCTATTGCAACTATTGAAGTTATTCCTGTTAATGATGCGCCAGTGGCGACGAATGATGGTCCGATCTCGGTTGATCAAAATACCCCTGTAAATGGGAATGTATTAACCAACGATACTGATGTTGATAGCGATACAATTACTGTGACGCAATTTGTAATTGCGGGTAATGGCACTGTTTATAATGCAGGAACGACTGCAACAATTAATGGTGTTGGTAGTTTATTAATTAATAATAACGGTACTTTTACCTTTACGCCTAATACGGACTATACAGGTCCTGTACCGAGTGCAACTTATACTATTTCTGATGGGGATGGCAGTACTGATACGGCAACACTTAGCTTTAGTAATGTGATTCCAGCCAACGATGCACCTATTGCTAACAATGATGGACCAGTTTCAGTAACTGAAGATACTCCAGTTAGTGGAAACGTACTAAGCAACGACACTGATGCCAATGGCGATACGCTTACGGTGACGCAATTTTTAATCGATGGAGATACAACGGTTTACAGTGCGGGAACGACAGCTGTGCTGGCCGGTATTGGTCGTTTATTAATGAATGCTAATGGGACTTTTACTTTTACGCCAGATACAAACTATAACGGTCCAGTGCCAAGCGCAACTTACACCATTACTGACAATAATGGCGGCACTGATACGGCAACACTTAGTTTTAGTAATGCGGTACCTGCTAATGATGCGCCTGAAGCTGTTAATGATGGTCCAATTTCAGTAACAGAAGATACCCCTGCCACTGGTAATGTACTTACTAATGACACTGATATCGATGGCGATACCCTAACGGTAACGCAGTTTATTATTGCGGGTGATACAGCGGTTTATACCGCCGGAACAACAGCAACCATTGCGGGCGTCGGTGCGTTACTCATTAATGCCGATGGTAGCTTTACCTTTACCCCTGCTACTAATTACACCGGCCCAGTGCCAAGTGCAACTTACACCATTACTGATAATAATGGCGC
>NZ_WTLC01000072.1:595-1094 GCF_011378875.1 Pseudoalteromonas sp. Z9A5 | reverse complement strand
AGCCACTGGCAATGTATTAACCAACGACACCGATGCAGATGGTGACGCGCTTAATGTGACGCAGTTTGTTATCGATGGGGACACCACGGTTTATAACGCCGGAACAACAGCAACAATTACAGGCGTCGGTGCGTTACTCATTAATGCTGATGGCAGCTTTACCTTCACCCCTGCTCCTGATTACAACGGTCCAGTACCAAGTGCAACTTACACGGTCAGCGATGCTAACGGTGGGATCGATACTGCGGTATTAAGTTTCAATGACATTATCGCTGTCAATGATGCGCCTGAAGCCATTAATGATGGTCCATTTACAGTTACAGAAGACACCCCAGCCACTGGTAATGTACTCACCAATGACACTGATATCGATGGCGATACGCTTAATGTGACGCAGTTTGTTATCGATGGGGACACCACGGTTTATACTGCCGGAACAACAGCAACCATTGCGGGCATCGGTGCGTTACTCATTAATGCTGATGGTAGTTTTACCTTC
>NZ_WTLC01000072.1:0-585 GCF_011378875.1 Pseudoalteromonas sp. Z9A5 | reverse complement strand
CTGTTAACGATGCGCCTATTGCCGTTAATGATGGTCCAATTTCAGTAACAGAAGATACCCCAGCCACTGGTAATGTATTAACCAACGACACCGATGCAGATGGTGACGCACTTAATGTGACACAGTTTGTTATTGCAGGTGATACAACGGTTTATACTGCCGGAACAACAGCAACAATTGCGGGCGTCGGTGCGTTACTCATTAATGCTGATGGTAGTTTTACCTTTACCCCTGCTACTAATTACACCGGCCCAGTGCCAAGTGCAACTTACACCATTACTGATAATAATGGCGCCACTGACACGGCAATACTTAGCTTTAGTAATATGGTACCTGCTAATGATGCGCCTGAAGCCGTTAATGATGGTCCAATTTCAGTAACAGAAGATACCCCAGCCACTGGCAATGTACTCACCAATGACACTGATATCGATGGCGATACCCTAACGGTAACGCAGTTTGTTATTGCAGGTGATACAACGGTTTATATTGCCGGAACAACAGCAACCATTGCGGGCGTCGGTGCGTTACTCATTAATGCCGATGGTAGCTTTACCTTTACCCCTGCTCCTGATTACAACGGTC
>NZ_WTLC01000071.1:0-11291 GCF_011378875.1 Pseudoalteromonas sp. Z9A5 | reverse complement strand
ATAGCTGAATATCAAGCATGAGAATGCTCCTTGAAAAAAGGAGTATAAGATCATACTTTTAAGTCAAGGTAAAGTTCGTGATCTTGCCCTGGGTTGTCATCGGGGTATATATATTTTCTGTGTTCCATTTGATGAAACCACTGTCGTTCTGATTAAAAATGAAATGTCGAATTCATGAGTTAACAACGTTAGTATCATGCCCTTTAGCTGTTGAACTGAAACTCTTTTTTCATCTTAAAACTCCATTTACTGAAAACGTATGGCATTTTTACAAGCAACAATAATAATTAGAATTAATACTATCCTAATTTTAGCTATGGTTAAATAACAGACAAAAGTGAGCGGAGATGTAATTTGTTAATTTTAGCCATTGTCGATTTTTTATGTTGTTACTTTATACCGCTCATATTTTTTATAATGCTCTGTGCATTTCATTAAGCTTGCAGCTTTTAACATGTGCTTCCAAAATTTAACTCCAGGGCTAATATTGTTTACCATTACACCGTCCAACTCCTCCATAGCCAGACGTAATTCATTTACAGATAAATACTCTAAAAAATCCTCTTCGCAATAACCAAAATCCGACTCTATGATACTAGATGGTAAAAGTGTATATGCTGCTAGTAACTCAACTGATATCAACGCCCAATTATGAATTGTACTCATAACTCTCCTCGCAACATAGCGAGTAAGTATATTAACCCGCTTTTTATTTGTGCTTATTGATAAACAAAACATAGCCGGATTTCTATTTTGGTTCAATCGTTTACTGTATTTCACACAGAATATAAAAACGGGTTTAGTCGTATTTTAATTGATTTCTAGAAGAGCTAATAGCCATTTCATTAGTATAAAACGGCTTATAAACCCCTGTAGAGCGAAAGCATAGTTTATAGTTTATTCGATGGCGATAACTTTGAATGGTTAAAACTTTAATTCTGATTGAGGCAAGATTTGCCCATTTTTTAGGTTATACGTGAGGCTTATTAAGCAGTTATATTAAGCCTGTATGTACCAATATTTTAACGTTCTAACGCTGCAAATACAGACAAACCTATTTGTTCTGCAAGTTTAGCTGGAACGGCATTACCTAGCTGCCTCATGACTTCTCCCCACGAGCCTTCAAAAATATAATCATCTGGAAAAGCCTGAATTCTTGCACTTTCGCGAACAGTATAATATCTAACACTACCATCCTCATAACGAATCATATTCTCTCCACCAGGCACTCCATGCGCCCCTGCTTTAAGTGCTTTTGATGGCTCATCTATATAGCTTCCGGTATGACCAGGGTAAATTTTAGCCCCACTTTTAAAAACATGCTGATTATAGTTACTCGCATCTTTATGTTCGCAATCTGGTAAATCATATAAAGCATCGCGTACTGTTACCCAAGGTAGGCTTTGTGGTTTTAATAAATGATATTTTTTTCGAATATTATCCACCTTTTTTAACATTTTACCTGCTGCTATTTGGATAGGTAAGTTATGCCGTGTCCAATAATCACCCGAAATCCATTTATCCCAAATTAAAGATTCTTCTGAGTGGGTAGGTTTAGGAAAGGTCCAATCAGGGTCAATGTCTGAGCGAAAGCCAATAAAAAAGAGACGTTCTCGTTTTTGAGGAACACCATAATCAGCTGCATTAACAAGTTTGCAGGTTACTTTATATTCGAGAGGGTGGTCAGTGTGCGCGTTATGGCGCTCTAATCTAGACTTGTGCTTTTCCCAAGGCTCATTGATATTTTTTGTAACCGAAGGATATTGAAGCTGTAAAGTAATATACTCTAAATAAGCAGAAAATGACTTTCTCATCAGCCCCTTAACATTTTCAAATATAAAAGCTTTTGGTCTTTTTTCACGAATTGCTCTGATTGCTTGAGGAAACATATCTCTGGAGTCTTCATTTCCTTTAGCTTTACCACCCAAGGAGAAAGGCTGGCAAGGTGGACCTCCAGCTATTAAATCAATACCGCCGGTCACTTTCTTATAATCAAAATTTACGACACTGCCTTCGTGCAAACATTTTCCAAAATCAAATACACTATTTGCTCGAATTGTTTTACAAGCATTTTTGTTTAGCTCAACAATCGCTTTATGATGAAAGCCACTTTTAATCAAACCAAGCGCTAATCCCCCGCCACCTGAAAAAGCTCAATAGAATTCATATAAACCTTAAACTGTTTTATTCAAAGCTAAATAATAACATTTGCCTTGCCATGAAATATGTAAAAGTAGACTTTAAAATAATATTCCACTGTATTTACAATAAATAACCCTCTACGTTTGGCTTCTATTTTTTTTCAGAGGGCATTATCCAGAGGTTACCTGTAAAATAAATATCGGCTTTAAAGACGGTTATGATACTTTTAAAACCTTTAAGTATTAAGATTATTGTTAGTTTAAAACGCCATGTATTGTTACCCACATAATACAAAGGAAAAAATAGACATACTTTACTATTTTAACGGAGAACAAAGATGAAATTTTTATTTAGTTTATTGACTATCTTCTTAGTCTTTTTTTATGGGTGGGTTTATTTTTATGTTCCAGAGTTGATTGAACTATCCAGAGCAGCTGAAATAGAGTTCGCTCAAGTACAACTATTAATTATTAACTTTAGTTATCAATTACATTCTCCATATTCCATTTTTTACACACTATTACCTTTAGGGTTATTTTTAATCACTATTTTATTATTTCACAAAAATAAACGTGAAAATAATACAGAGCTAAAACACAGCAAGCCATGGATAGTTTGGCTAAGTAGAGCCTTTATTTTATTGTGTGTAGGTGTAATGGTTATCATCATATATGGATCAGTATTATGGGTTCAAAAAATCTGAATTTAGATACATAACCTTTAGCTTAGTAAAAATCAAAGAGCGTACCTTCTTTGATTTTAAACACGGCAATCATCGTAAAAAAGTTCGTACACATAAGGAACATAATAATCGTTTATTTTATCGAGCTCGCTATCTTCAAAATTGATTCGATGATTAATGATTTATCTGGTATTGCGCAGGCTAAACTAAAATATAAAGACATATTTATTCTCTTACCTACTATACGATAAGCTTTAAAATATGAAGATAGTTGGTTCATAACACCTACGTTATAACGAGCCTAAAATTAACCCATCTTTAATTTATTTTTATTAAGAAATAAACCATAGCCGAGCCCCTCTTTTGGTTCAATAGTTTCTGTAATTAGCAAATAATAAGCAGGTAACAAACAGCCCACGCATGATGCTAATTATGAATGCAGTTTAAATTAGTATTGGTTGAAATTAGACTCGTTTTTCACCAACAAAAAACAATATTAAAGCATTACATATTTTAATTTTTTTAATTACAATGCACTCCTATATACCGCCTCATCATTTCGCTGAAGTAAGGATTTTAGTAATGCTCAGTTTTTCAAAAAAATTATATTTAGGGTTTTCATTTGTTTTGATCCTATTAGCTTCAGTTAGTATCACAAGTTACGTTGCTCTAACCTCAGCTTCTAGCGGCTTTGGTGATTATAGATCTTTAGCACGGGCTGCTAATGCGGTCGGACGAGTGCAAGCAAATATGTTGATGGTACGTATGAGTATGAAAGACTTTATTGCTTCTTCTGACGAAAAAGATAAACAAAGTTTTGACTCCTATTTTAGCAAAACGGAACAATTCATTACTGAGGCTACCACTTTAATTAAAAATCCAGAGCAATCGAAAAAGATTAAACAAGTTGATGTTTTACTAAATCAATACAATCTTGCTTTTGAGAAAGTTGTTACTTTGAAAAAAGAACGAAATAAATTGGTTAACGACATATTAAACGTAAAGGGAGCTTTAATTGAAGAAAATTTGACGAAAATGCTTATTTCGGCAAAAAATGATGGGGATATCTCGGCGGCTTATAACGCCTCTTTAGCAACACGAAATTTATTGTTAGCACGTGTATATGCGTTAAAATTTTTAGCCTCTAATATGCAAAGTGATGCGGAACGTGTAGTAAAATAATTTACTGATATGAAAGCCACATTAAGCATATTGAATAGTGAGTTAAAAAACCCTGAACGCAGAGCACAGCTGGAAAAAACAATTGAAAACAGTACGGTATACCAGCAAGCTTTTGACGATGTAGTGAACGAGATATACAACCGTAATAATATTATTAACCAAACATTAAATCGTATTGGGCCAATCATTGCAAAAATGACAGAAGAGCTTAAATTATCAATAAAAGAAGCTCAAGATACTTTAGGTCCAAAATTACAACAAAGTAATGCTACAGCTGTGATATTAGTTGAAGTAATTGCCGTTATTGCTATTTTATTCGGTATTTTTATTGCTGTGTTTATTACACGCTCAACCCTTGCTAGCTTAGGTGGTGACCCAGCGGTTGTAACAAATATTGTTAGACGAGTATCAAAAGGAGATCTAGCAACAGATTTACCAAATAATAATGAATTAGATACAAGCCTATATGCGGCTGTTCGTGAAATGGTTAAAAGTTTACAAAGCAAAGCCGGACTAGCTCGTAAAATTGCTGATGGCGATCTCTCTGCAAAAGTCACATTAGCATCAGATAAAGATATTTTAGGGCAAGCATTACAGGATATGGTTAAAAACCTAAATTCTATATTAGCTAACATTCAAAGCGCAGGGGATCAAATTGCGGCAGGTAGTTCACAAGTATCTAATTTTAGTCACGCCCTTGCCGATGGTGCAAACCAACAAAAAGACAACTTACAAACAATTGCTGCTGCCTTAGAACAATTATCAGTACAAACAAGTGAAAATGCACTCAGCGCAAAAGAGGCAAGCCAATACGCAAACTCGGCTCAAAAAGCAGTTGTTGAAGGTCAACAACATATGCAAGAAATGGTTGTTGCTATGAATGAGATTAAAGAAGCGGGAGAAAATATCGAAGCGCTTCTTCAAACTATTGATGAGATTGCTAAGCAAACTAATTTACTTGCACTTAATGCCGCAATTGAAGCTGCTAGAGCAGGTGAACAAGGCAGAGGTTTTGCTGTTGTAGCTGATGAAGTCAGAGGGCTTGCATTTAGGAGCACTAATGCGGCAGCAGAAACTGCAAAATTAATTCAACTATCCTCTTCTAAAACAGACCGCGGTACTGTTATTGCAAAAAACACGTATGAGGCACTTCAAGAAATATTCAAAAGCATAAATGATACAACGGAGTCAGTTAGCCGAATCGCCTTAGCCAGTAATGAGCAGTCGTATGCAGTTGATGAGGTTTCTCGTTCTATTGTATCGGTAGGTGATGTTGTTGAACAAAATGCTGCTGGCTCTCTTCAAGGAGCTGCAGCGGCAGAAGAGCTTAGCAATGAAGCCGCAACGATGAAGGAAACACTAAAATATTTTACTTTAGATAATCGTTAATACACAATCAAAAACTAAATGAGAGATATTACAGGGCTCTCATTTACTGAGCCCTGTAATATATAAAACGTTATCCATAACTCATAATTAACAAGCTAAAGGTTATGAGTTAAATAAAGCTTAGCAAACAACCCGCTGTTTAAATTCATTATTTAATTGTGATTAGCAATGCTGTTTTCTATACAGATTTTCATTACTAAAATCATCCAACTAATTCCCTCTTGGATTGGTAATCCCCCGAAAAATAATAAAGTCAAAAGATAAGTTTAAAAAATACAGAGCGCTTTTTACACAAGTATTTTATAGGTTGTGCCATTAAAAATTTAGAATATTAGTTTGGGCATCTTTCGGGTGTACAACAATAACTAATTCGCCAGTTATCCTGATTTTTTTTGATTGGAGGACTTTAAAGTGATCACATTTGTAACACGCCAGCATTTGATACTAGGCAACGCATTAATTTGTTCATTAAATTTAATACTAGTCAAAATAGACAAAGCGATGACTAGCGCTATTAATCCAAATACGCACTTTTAAAGGTAATTCATTATTTTGCCTCATAACACCTAACAAATATGAAAAAGTAGTTGGCTAAAGTGTTTAGGAACGAAAAAGCCAACTATCATTTATCTTAATTTAACGACTTACTATGTGTTCTTTTCACCTAGCCTATTGCTAAAAGATGAGTGGTGTATTGCCCAATATACAAAAATGCACCATATACCACCAAGAAATAAAGATGAAAAGAACCACCAAATTGGCTTCGAGTTTAGAAAAAGTTGAGGTAATTTTTTAGCATCACGATATATGTAAACGCCAGCCAATAGATTAATAAGAAACCAGCCTACATAATAAATACCATAAAAAAATGTTAATGATGTTGTACCTACTTCCATTTGTAACTCGCTATTTTAAACACATAAAGCCCTAGGTAAAAATTATTGACTAAAAAATCAGGGAGGAAAACAGAAAACGCTTTTTTCCTGACTAATTTACTTGTTAGCATGGTTTGCACTAATCAATTTCGATACAGGCATAATTTGCTATTAAGTTGCCTTCACACCAATACCCGTTAGATTCAATATTAACGTTTTCGACTTAAAATTAATAATTAACTTTGGCTTCATCACCCCAATGTTTCGGCAGTATTTTGAAATCACTGAGAGTTGACTCAGGCTGAAGTTTGCCATTAACAGCAACCTTTCCACTATTAATTAGCTCATAAAGCCGATTACTCTGAATAACGTAAAGTTAAAATATCTCTGTTTAGTATACTAAGCCTCATAAAATCTATAAATTCCTTATCTTCATTTTTAAGGTAAATTTTAGCTAAAAATTCTAAGAGCATTTCAATCTTTTGAGCATCAAAATCAGGTCCTTTACTAAATGAAATATAGCTAGCGCCAATGCCAAATAGATGAAAGCCATATTCCTTCTCTAAATGCTCTGCCAACCTATAATTTTCAAATGGAGAAAGGTCACAACTAAAATAGCCATTTGGAAACGAAAATATCGCTTCATAGCTATATTTTACTGGCACTTTAAGCAAATAAACTTCTTTGTCTATAATTGCTAATGGGTTTTTATTCGATTCAATAATTTCTTTTTTAGACTCGTGACCTAAAAACAAGTTTTTTTCGAAAACATCTTCAAGCTGAACTTTAGAAAGTCCATGCTTAAAACCTAATTTTCGAATTAAAAATTGCTGATCAAAACTAAGGTCATCGCGTAAGAAACTTCCGTCCATCCATGATGGATCAATATTCTCAGTGCTAAGCCATGTACCATCATCCAAATCATTGCTCATTTTTGAATGCATCGATGTATAAGAGGCTTGCCCCATATCATCTAAGGTCATAATAAACCTATAACCTTGATTTTCCTGACTTAATACCTGCACTTCATCTAATAGTTTATTAATGTCATCAAGGTCGTGAATACGGTAATATCCACAAAGAAAATCATCACAGTACTCTTTTTTATACTCAAACTTCATGAGAATTCCTATTGGAAACATAGCGAAGCTTTAGAATACCTGTAACAGCCAAAGTTTACTAAAAACCGAGTTTCTTGAAATCAATCCTAATCATTTTTAAAACACTAGGTAATACAATTGGAATTCATAAAACAGACTATTTTCAAAAATTCTACAGCCTCAATAACCGCTTAAACAAAAAAACAGGGGCTATAGCTGTATTGCAAAGCAATACATAGCCACCCGTTTTTACATTTACGCTTACTTAATAGTGACAGTGGCGTCACTTACCCATGTTTCGGTTATCGCTTTATCTTTTTTATCGATTAAATACGCGCGTATATTCACTGGATTATTGTTAGTTTGTTTGTAGTCAAAGGCTAATCGCCATTGGTTTGTACCAACAATTGGATAAGCCCCAATAGGTTCTAGTATTTCACCGTTACTGGCTTCAACAATAGGCTTTACACCACTTTTTTGATCTAATCCATCCAATACAGGTCCTTCAAAGTCGATTACCATTTTGTTAACGCCTTCAGGAATTGGTTGTCCAGGAATTCCCCCTAAACCTTGTCGAGTATTCACAACACTTGCTAACTCTTTTGATTTTGGATCGAGTGGTCGCCATTCAATATCATAAGAAAAGGTAAACTCATCACCTTTACGAGCTGGTTTTTCCGGTACCCAATAGGCAACAATATTATCAAACGTTTCGTCTTTTGTTGGGATTTCAATTAACTGAACTGCGCCCCGACCCCACTCACCAATGGGTTTAATCCACGCTGATGAACGCTTATTGTAAAATACGCCATCATCTTGATAGTTATCAAAATTACGATCTCTTTGAATTAAGCCAAACCCTTTTGGGTTGTTATCAACAAAGCTATTTGTCGATACCGATTGAGGGTTGTTCAGTGGGCGCCAAATATATTGGCCTGCTCCAGTGTGAACTGCAAGCCCGTCACTATCATGAATTTCAGGACGCCAGTCTTTAGCGATTGTTTTATCTTTTTCTGAATACCAATACATACTGGTTAACGGCGCTACGCCTAATCGCTCTACATCGTCGCGCATGTACAAATTAGCGGTAACAGATGTAATATGCCCTTTGGCTTTTTTGTTGTCTTTAGTTAAACCGAACCGATAGGCGCCGGTAATAGACGGTCCATCAAGTAATGCCCAAACAGATAAACTTTCTCCTTTTTGCTCTGCAGGACCAATCCAAAATGCAGAAAAGCGCGGAAATTCTTCAGGTTGGTTCATACCCGTATTAATCGCGATACCTCGGGCTGATAACCCATATTGCCCTTGTGGTCCATCGGTACGAAAATAAGACGCACCAAGAAAAGATATCCAATCTGGTTTCATATCTGGGCGCATTATTCTAAAGCCTGCGAATCCAAAACCTTCAGGGAGATCGTGTGCCGGACTATCAGCTGGCATATCAAAAAACTCATTACTAAATGCCACATCTTGTGCATGCTTTTTATTGTCTCTGATGTAAATACTTACAGGCTCTGGAAAATATCGACCAGGATAAAATAATTGTACGGGTGCCTTTTTTCCACTTGGGTATAAGGTTTCTTCTTCTTTAAAGCGTATTTTCCAGTGTTGATCATAAGTAATTTTATCAATTAACTCAGGAGCAGGAACCACGGTTGGAGAATAGGGTTCCCCTGCAGAGGCTTTTGCAAGCGCTTTTAGGTCCTCGAATGTAAACTCCGATCTATCCAATGTTGCTGCCGCATGAGACGACGTTGAGGTGCTAAAAATAATTGCGATAAATAACTTTAATTTCATAAAAAGAATTTCCAATAAATTGAGTCTAATAAAAATAGGAACGCTGCACGAACGTACGTTTAACTTAAAGTTCTGTAGGGATATTACGTCACGTAATATGAACTAGCGTTTACTAAAGCGTTGTTATTTGACTGCAAGTGCTGGACTTTCCATACTTAATTATCTTTTTGGAGTAATTATGCGCGTTTAATAATGCCATTAAAGTATAAAATACGAGGTATAGCGCCAGTTATTATGCGAAGCAGTCAAAATACATGAGGTAACTTACGTTATAGTTACCTACTTTTTTAAGGTAAACATCCGTCAATGGTCAGGTTTTACTATTCGCTATTCGTTTTAAACGAAGGCCAAGACTGATTACGAGCAACAAAAGCCAAGGGTATGCAACATAACAGCATTGTTGTATTACTGGCATTTATATAGATAAGGATTTTATTTAGATACTGAAAAGAGAGTACGCTATACGATGAATTAACGTATTTAGCAGCTTTAAAACGTAGAGGCTTGCCACTTATAAATTTGCTCTTAATAGCTAAATTTTACTAGTATTTCGCCTCAGAGCGTATTGCTATATTGCGCTACGCACTAATCTAGAAGCAATGCTTTCAGTGCCACCGAATGATTTATTTAACCATTTACTATGATTAAACAAATGAGCACCTGATTTAGAAACCAAATGAACACCTTGGACAATCACAGCGTGAAAGCCAGTATGATCTATTTCTAATTGAGACTCTGATAAATCAGGAAGTTCATCGCAAACAAATACAATGTAGGCTCCAACTTCCTTAAACAACCACATTGCTGACGTTTGCTGTCTAATTAATTTACGAGCATTTGCGATTTGAACTTTAATATCTAGCTTAGAATCAAAATCCTTAACGACTAAAACATATTTAGCTAATTGAGTCTTTTTCAATAAACATAAGCTTAAATCTGCGCTTGTAGGAATCGATTCGGAATAAACCTCAGGATAAAAAGAGTTTTTGATATTGTTAACAATGTCCACCTAACCGCCTTGTGCTTTGTAATGCCCCCATAGAGGCTAATAATTGTTTGCTAAAATGTGAAACAAAGCAAAACTTAGCAAATTGCTTTTAGTCCAGCTCGGTTGGTTTGTAAGGTGCTGTTTACTCATAATTATTGCGAATAAATGCCCACACTGCAGCTATTTCTCCACTATACCAATATTCACAACCATCAGCAGGATTCCATAAAATAGCTGATGATTTTTCAGGTACCCAACCCAGTAAATTGCCAACACCGTCATCCCCAAACCACAATATACTTTCAAATTTAGCTGGATACCACTCTTGCTCCCTAAGCCATTTATTTAGGGTAATTACACCGCACCTATCAGGATCAATATCGTTTAGTGGTAAAACAAACCAAACTCCAACTTCATCTTTAAAACCATGAGGTAAATAACGTCTAATCTCAGTTGGGAATTTATCACTAATATCCACAATGCACCTATTAAGGCTGTAAAATAATTCCAACAGCCAAACTTAATTAAAAAAAGAGTTTATAAAATCAACGCTAAGCGTTTTTAAAACATTAGGCAATACATTCTAAACCCATAAAGCAGGCTGTTTCCCTTAAAAAAGCAATTCTACGGTCTCAACTTCTTGTTACTTTTACCACGCTTTTTGGCTAGATAAAAACAACCTAAACCGATTACAAATACAATACCTGATGCATTACTGCCATTTAGGAATGCAATAGTGCTGCTTAAAAGTAATTAGTAAACAAACCATAGCTGAGTTCCTATTTTGGTTCAATCGATTATTGTATGTTTACGCAGAATATAAAAGCGGATTTACTGTTGTTTTAATTGGCGTTTTTAGAGTATTACAGGTGTTTTACAGGTTTTCTAAATTATGAACGAGGTAATGCAGTTACCATTGCGTATTCACTTTTATTTGTCCTTGTAAAGCCAGCTAAACACTTCAAAAAAGAAGAATACTTATTACTTTGTATTCGGCTGATTATAAACATAAAACCTTCGCTAAATATCTAGCACTCACTCATAGGTTAGACATTAAGAGATAATTGGATTCAGGCCGCATTTTAATCGTCCTTTTTCTTTATCTCTTTTTGGGTTCGCTCTTCGTGCATATT
>NZ_WTLC01000070.1:0-12531 GCF_011378875.1 Pseudoalteromonas sp. Z9A5 | reverse complement strand
GATATCGCCAAGCGGTAAGGCACCAGGTTTTGATCCTGGCATTCCCAGGTTCAAATCCTGGTATCCCAGCCAACTTCTTCTACCAAGGAAAGTTGGACAAATGAATGGCTCAGCTAAGAGTTTAAAAAAGCGACTAGTGTTTAAATACACGAACGATGCGGGAGTGGCGGAATTGGTAGACGCGCTGGATTTAGGTTCCAGTAACTTCGGTTGTGAGAGTTCAAGTCTCTCTTTCCGCACCATGTTCTTACTTAGAACTAAAACTAGTGCAAATTTATAGTTGGGATATCGCCAAGCGGTAAGGCACCAGGTTTTGATCCTGGCATTCCCAGGTTCAAATCCTGGTATCCCAGCCAATTTGTTAAATTATCTGATACATATCTTCATTAGAATATTTCTTAATAAACTCTTCTAAATTAATTGGCTTACTAAAATAATATCCTTGTAAATAATCACAGTTCATTGATGTGAGTGTTTCTTGAAGATCTTTATTTTCAATACCCTCTGCTACAACTTTACAATTAAGTCTATTTGCTAAAAATAACGTTGACTCAACAATTGCGTAATTAGCTATTTGTGTCAGCATATCTTTAATAAACGACTGATCTATTTTTATTTGGCTAATTGGCAATTCCCTTAATAACGATAACGAAGAAAACCCAGTACCAAAGTCATCTACACTAAATTCAAAACCTCTGTCATTCAACTTATACATCATGCTACGTGCTGCATCTAAATTCGTCATCATTGCACCTTCGGTAATTTCAAAAATAATAGAATCGCTTAAGGTAGGGTCTAAGTTAATTAACGGCTCCATAAATTCGTAAAAATCTTGGCTCTCTAAATCTCTTGTTGATAAATTAACGTGTAATGAGCCAGCGAATCCGGCACTTTTTAATTTATTTAAATGTTTTATAGTTTCTAGAACCACCCACTTAGATATATTTAAAATATCTCCAGTTTGTTCTGCAATTTTTATAAACACTTCAGGACTGATAAATGAGCCATCACTTTGCGGCCAGCGAATTAATGCCTCAGCGCCATGTATTTCATCAAACTGTGAAGAGAAGATAGGCTGTAAATAAAGTTCGAATTCTTGATTTTTTAAAGCGCTTTTTATTTTGCTCGACATATTAAATAAATCATCGGCTCTTACGCTTAAATCACTAAAATAACTAACAACCTGCTGATGTGTCTTTTTTGCCTCGTGCAATGCTAAATTAGCCTGCTTAAATAGCTCATTTATATGAATACTGTCTGCTGGATAATTACTTACCCCAACTTTTATTTTAACGCGTATAGTTTGCTCAAAAATAGAGAATGGTCTTTCTATTGCTTTATTTATTAATTGAATGCATGAGGTAAGCTTATCTTGAGAAACAGAATTCAATAAAATCCCAAATTCATCACCACCAATTCGATAGAGTTTAGTGATACCCAATAAATTTTGATTTAACGTTTTTGAAAAAATACAAAGTAATGAGTCCCCACAGGTATTACCGTAAGAATCATTAATTCGCTTAAAATTGCTAAGATCGATTAAAAGTAAAATGAAAGGTTCATTGTAATTTATTTTTTTATTGAGGACTTCAAAAAACTTTTTCCGATTAGGAAGGTTTGTTAGGCTATCGTGATCTGCTAAAAATCGCTGATGGTCGGCTGAACGCTCTATTTCTATAATACTTTTAAGGCTAAGCTGGATAATCATGTATACAAATGCACCACCACCAAACAAAATGCAAGATACGCTCAATGTCATAAATGAACTTATATCATTATTAACAAAATAATAGAGTATTCCCCAATACCCTAAAATAAAAAATATAATCAAAACAAGTAACAAACACCAAGCTAAACGGTTCGTTTTTTTACATACCTTTAAGGTTGGTCTTATGCTTACAGTTAGAAGTAATGCCCCTACCATAATCATAAAAATAAATAGATTATCCACATACACTCTTTTAATACAATTCGTTATATATTTATTATGGCTAATAAACCTGATAACGAAATAAAATACATAAAAAAGATGTGATATGTAAAAGAGATACAGAGATAGGATTGACCAGCGCACCAACAAGGATATTTTTAGCGCGCCCTTTTAAATACAGTTTATTGAAAGTAAATTATTAACCTAGTTCTCCGCTAATAGCATACTTTAAGACCCAGTTTTTCAGCGGTCCTGTATTGTTAGCCATTTTTAAAAACTGGCTTCGCGCCCATTTTAGTGGTGTAACTTGGTTGGAAAATCCAAAGTAACAGGCATCCATCATGCTCATCATTAATAGATTAGCTTTTCGACGACTGCGCTCATATTCTTTAAGTTTTAACAGACAACCTACATCACTCGTACTTAACAGCACTTCAGCAAGCGCTACAACGTCTTGAAAGCCTAAATTAACGCCCTGCCCTGCAAGCGGGTTAATGGTATGCGCGGCATCACCCACTAATACTAAGCGTCCTTGTGAGTAATTATTGGCATGTTGTCGGGTAAGCGGAAAAACCGCATGGCTTTGTACTTCAAAGTCACCAGCAAGTTCAGGAAATTTATTAAGGATATGTACTTTTAGCTCTGCTGGAGATAACCCTTTAAACTCTTGAAGCGTATTTGCATCGTCGTACCAAATTAAATTAGCGTACGGTGCCTGCATAGGTAAAAATGCTAACGGTCCGGTTGGTGTAAATTGCTGCCATGTTTTAATTTGTTGCGGCGCATCTAACTTAATTAATACACCCATACAATGTTGTTGGTACTGCCAACCAGTAATACCTATATTTGCTTTAGCACGAAGTTGCGACTGTCCACCATCAGCTGCAATAACTAAATCAGCGGTATACGTTTGCTCACCATACACTAGCGTAATTGCATCTGGAGTTTGCTCAATACTTGTAATAGGCACTGATTGTTCAATAACTTCAATGTTGTATTGCTCAAATTGCTGCCACAAACTTGCTTGAATTAAATTATTTTCAATCAAATGACCTAAATGCGTCGTGTTTATATCGGCGCAATCGAACAATAAGTTATCACCACCACGCTCAAACGCCTCGAGTTGTTGATAAGGCGCTATACGGTTTTGCCTTAAAATCGGCATTGCACCTAATTCATCAAGTAAATTTTCTGAAAAGCGATTAATAGCCGACACTCTAATATCAACAATATCACTACTCAAAATTTTTGAAGGGTCAATAAGGTGCTTTTCTATTATGCGTACGGCTTTGCCTTGCTGTGCTAACTTTATAGCCATTGTTGCACCAACCATGCCGCCGCCAACCACTATCACTTTATTTTGAGTCATGTTTTTCATCATTTTATTATTACTTGAGTCTGTTTTGATTGTATCAAAATTAATTTGTTTTATGCCAGAGGATATCCTCAAGAGCATATTAAACTGGGTCTGTATTGATTTGAGATCACAAACATGAAAACTATACTTGGATCTGGGCGGGTATCCAGCTAAAATACGCGTCCTTTAAGTGAGCATGCTTGCTCCTTAATCCTGTTTTAAGCACATTTTTGTGCCACTATCGAATTGAACACGAGGCTATATTTCAATGAGTAAAAAGCTGCATATTAAAACCTGGGGTTGTCAGATGAACGAATACGACTCTCAGAAAATGGCTGAACTTTTAGATGCGACCAACGGCTATCAGTTAACTGAAGATGCAACAGATGCCGACGTAATCTTACTCAACACCTGTTCAATTCGTGAAAAAGCACAAGAGAAAGTATTTCACCAATTGGGTCGTTGGAAGTTGTTAAAAGACGACAAGCCAGATTTAATAATTGGCGTAGGTGGTTGTGTTGCTTCGCAAGAAGGTGATTCTATTCGCCAGCGTGCACCATTTGTAGACGTTATTTTTGGTCCGCAAACGCTTCACCGCTTACCTGAAATGATAAAACAAGTACAAGGCAATAAAGGGTCATCGGTTGTAGATATTTCGTTCCCAGAGATTGAAAAGTTTGACCGTCTACCAGAACCAAAAGCGGATGGTCCATCTGCATTTGTATCCATTATGGAAGGTTGCTCTAAATACTGTACTTTTTGTGTTGTACCGTACACTCGTGGCGAAGAAGTTAGTCGCCCAGTAGATGACGTATTACTTGAAATTGCACAGCTAGCTGAGCAAAATGTACGTGAAGTAAACCTACTTGGTCAAAACGTAAATGCATACCGTGGTGACACCCACGATGGCGAAATTTGTTACTTTTCAGATTTAATTCGTCTAATTGCTGCTATTGATGGTATTGACCGTATTCGTTACACCACATCGCACCCGGTAGAATTTACACCAGACATAATAGACGTTTATGCCGATGTACCAGAACTAGTAGATCACTTACATCTACCAGTACAAAGTGGTTCAGACCGTATATTAAATCTAATGAAACGTGGTCATACGGCTATTGAGTACAAATCAACAATTCGTAAATTACGTAAAATTCGTCCTAATTTAAGCATGTCGTCAGACTTCATAATTGGTTTCCCTGGCGAAACACAAACAGACTTTGAAGCGACTATGAAGCTTATTAGCGATATTGGTTTTGATATGAGCTTTAGCTTTATTTACAGTGCTCGCCCAGGTACACCTGCTGCAGATTTACCAGATGACGTAACAGAGCAAGAGAAAAAAGAGCGCCTATACTTACTACAAAATCGTATTACACAAATGGCGCAGCAAATTAGCCGTCAAATGTTCGATACAGAGCAACGTATACTTGTTGAAGGTCCTTCTAAAAAGAACCCGATGGAATTACGTGGTCGTACGGAAAACAACCGTGTAGTAAACTTTGTTGGTCCACATACAGTGATCGGACAGTTTGTTGACGTACGTATTACCGAAGCACTACCTAACTCTTTACGTGGTGATTTAATTCGTACAGAATCAGAAATGAACTTACGACGTGAAATAGCGCCTTCAGATATTTTAACAAAAGCAGCTAGTGCTGCACCAAAACCAGACACAATTAACGAAATTGGCGTTGCTACTTTCGTTCCATAGTCTACATAATTAGAATTTGCGCCAGTTAATACTGGCGCTATGCTATAGGAAGTAATTTTGAGTAATCAATTAAAAACATTAGAGATTTATTTAGAACCTGCCGATAACAAACGCCTTTCTTCATTATGTGGTCCGTTTGACGAAAACATCAAACAAATTGAACGCCGTCTGGCTGTTGAAATTATCCACCGCGACAACCTATTTAAAGTCACTGGTAAGTTGCACAATAGCGCTGGCGCTGTAGAAATCTTAAAAAACCTTTATATTGATACTCAACCTGTCCGTGGCGTAATAGGTGAAATAGAACCTGATAGTGTTCATTTAGCCATTACCGAATCAAAAGCCCTAGAGCAAGATGCATCAAGCAGTGCTTACGGCAAAGACATGGTCATAAAAACACGACGTGGTGTAATTAAGCCACGTAACGACAACCAAGGTGTATACGTTGCAAATATTTTGCATCACGATATTACATTTGGTATTGGCCCGGCTGGTACTGGTAAAACATATTTAGCTGTAGCGACTGCCGTTGACGCCCTTGAGCGCCAAGAAATTCGCCGTATATTATTAACTCGTCCAGCTGTAGAAGCGGGTGAAAAGCTTGGCTTTTTACCAGGCGATTTAAGCCAAAAAATAGACCCGTACCTGCGCCCGCTTTACGATGCCCTATTCGAAATGCTTGGTTTTGAGAAAGTAGAAAAACTCATCGAAAAAAATATCATTGAAGTTGCACCGCTTGCTTATATGCGTGGTCGTACTTTAAACGATGCCTTTATTATTTTAGATGAAAGCCAAAATACCACTGCCGAGCAAATGAAAATGTTTTTAACCCGTATAGGGTTTAACTCAAAAGCAGTTATTACTGGCGATATTACACAAGTAGACTTACCACGAGGCACCCGCTCAGGGCTTCGCCACGCTATGGAAGTACTTGATGGTGTAGACGAAATAAGTTTTAACTACTTTAAGGCCCACGACGTAGTACGCCACCCTGTAGTAGCGCGCATTGTTGAAGCCTATGAGCGAAACGACGAACGCGAGCGACTAAACCGTATTGAAAAGCAAAAAGCGAAAGACCAGCTTGCTGTTCAACAAACGCCTTCGACTAAAGAGTAATACATTGACAACCGAACTTGATTTACAAATAGCGTGCGAGTTTGAAAACTTGCCAAGCGAAGAGCAGTTTGCGTTATGGGCTGACAAAGCACTTAGCCAATACCGTGATGAGTCAGAGCTGAGCATCGTCATAAGCGACGAAGCACAATCGCAGCAGCTAAATAACGATTATCGCGGTAAAAACAAACCAACTAACGTATTATCGTTTGAATTTGAAGCGCCACCGGGAATAGATATTCCTCTCGTGGGTGATTTAATTATTTGCCCAGCTATAGTATTAGCTGAAGCAATTGAGCAAGAGAAGTCATTTCATGACCACTTTGCCCATATGGTCATTCATGGATGCTTGCATTTACTTGGATTTGACCATATAAAGAGTGAAGACGCTTTCGAGATGGAAAGTATAGAAAAGCAATTACTTGCAGAGCTAAACATAGCAGACCCATACCGGGACGATATTTAAAATTAATGGAGCAATTAGACGCAATGAGCGACGGTAACTCGCAATCTAGCCAGGGTTCTTCTGGCAAAACGTGGTTGGGCAGAATAGCCCAAATGTTGCAAGGGGAACCCCAGAATAGAGAAGAGCTGGTCGAAGTAATTGCCGATGCGCAAGAACGAGACGTAATCGATCCCGAAACAAAAGAGATGATAGAAGGTGTGCTCGGAGTGTCTGAGCTTAAAGTGCGAGACATAATGGTACCGCGCTCACAAATGGTCACTCTAGAGATCGACAGCCCGCTTGAAGAGCTAATACCCATGATGGTCCACTCTACCCACTCACGCTTTCCAGTGGTGATTGAAGACAAAGACCACGTAGAAGGTTTTTTACTTGCTAAAGATTTATTGCCATTAATCTTAAACAAAGACGAGCACCTACCATCAGTACGCGATTACCTACGTCCAGCAATGGTAGTACCTGAAAGTAAACGTGTTGATACTCTACTTAACGAATTTCGTCAGCAACGCTACCATATGGCAGTGGTTATTGATGAATACGGCGGCGTATCGGGTTTAGTAACTATTGAAGATATTCTTGAAATTATCGTTGGCGAAATCGAAGATGAGCACGACGAAGAAGAACACGAAGATATTCGTCAATTAGCTAAACACGTTCACGTGGTGCAAGCGCTAACGCCTGTAGATGACTTTAACGAGCATTTTAAAACAGGTTACAGCACACAAGACGCCGATACTATTGGTGGTACTGTACTGCATGCATTTGGTCATATGCCAGGTCGTGGTGAAACTATTGATATAGATGGTTACCAATTTAAAGTAACCAACGCCGACAATCGTCGTATCTTACAACTGCAAGTCACCGTTCCTAAGGTTGATGATAACGACAGTGAAGAATCTGCTAACTAAACTTACCCGATTAGCAAAAGATAAAAAAGCATGGCTCGCACTTGTTGCGGGTCTTGTTTTAACTTTTGGCTATGCCCCTTTTGAAATTTGGCCGATTGCGTTTCTAAGCATTGCCGCCATTACTTTTTGTGTTAACCCCAATAATACCGGTAAATTACATGCAAAAACTGCCGCTAAATATGGTTTTATATTTGGTTTAGGTTGGTTTGGTGCAGGTATAAGCTGGGTACATGTATCTATTGCCACCTTTGGCGGCATGCCGCTAATAGCATCGCTCTCATTAATGGCTTTATTGTGCTCTTACTTAGCGTTATTTCCGGCACTTGCCTTTTACTTAACAACCCGCTTTGCAAGTGGTCCTAAAAGCTTTGGCGCACTCCTTATTACCAGCTTTGCAATTAGCGAATATTTACGTGGCGTAGTGCTCACCGGTTTCCCGTGGTTAAGTTTTGGTTATACGCAAACAGATGGTCCACTCAGGCTACTTGCCCCTTATATTGGCGAATTTGGTCTTACTTTAGTGTGTATTGCCATTGGTTTTGCACTTTATCGTTTAACTCAAAAAGATTTTAAAACCCCAACAGTTACCGCAACTGCTGTGGCACTTATTTTTACAGGTGCGCAAAGCACTGGCACCGTGCATTACTCAGATAAAAATATGTCTGTGTTGCTCGTGCAAGGCAATATACAACAGCACTTACGCTTTGATCCAAGTGAATTTTGGACCACAATGAGCAAATACCAAGACATGACGCGCCCACATTGGAATGCCGACTTAATTGTATGGCCAGAAGCCGCAGTGCCCGAAATAGAAATGCTGGCCGACTCTTACTTAGCAGGGCTCGACAGTGCCGCCTCATTTAACAAAACCGCCCTAGTAACCGGTATTGTTGACTACCAACGAGACACTAAAAACATATTTAATACACTTATTGTTGTAGGCAATAAAGAACGCGACGACGAGCACGGGCATTACCGTTACCTCGATAAAAATCGCTATCAAAAACACCAATTATTACCGATTGGCGAATTTGTACCATTTCAAGAATTTCTGCGCCCTATTGCCCCGTTATTCGATTTACCTATGTCGTCGTTTACGCGTGGCGACAAAGTGCAAAACAACTTGCGTGCAAATGGCTATAACTTACTCCCCGCTATTTGCTACGAAATAGCCTTTTCCGACTTAGTACGTGGTAATTATAAAAGCGACTCCGACCTACTCTTTACTGTAAGTAACGATGCTTGGTTTGGCGACTCTATTGGCCCACTGCAACACATGCAAATAGCCCGCATGCGCGCGCTTGAATTACAACGCCCACTAGTGCGCGTTACCAACAACGGTGTAAGCGCCGTATACGACCCCATAAGCCACACACAACAAACCATGCCACAGTTTGAAGCTACTACATTGAAAGCTAACATTAAGCTTATAAAAGGCGACAGCGTGTACAGCCAATACGGAAACATATTTGTTTGGGGATGTGTGTTTTTGATGGGTCTTGGTGGTTTTGGGGTTAGGTTAAAAAGGTATTAATATACCTTTTTAACCTTATAATTAGTAAAGAATGGCTATTAAGTATTCCTGAAAAATAGAGGATGTATCACAAACTTCTTATTTAAATCTGTGATATCTAGTTCGGGCTTTTCAAACGATGAATAAATAAACAAAGTACTAGATTTTTTAATGCCTATAACACCTACTGCAAACCACACTTTTATTAGTTCATTTAAATCCATTGCTCGTCGATCATGTTCTTCATCATCTTTTACAACTGGTATATCAAGCAGATAGTTTGACACTTGATCAATAATACCTTGAGGCATATCTAAAACTTTAAATTCATTGGTTGGAATAAAAGATAAGCTATCTAAATAACTCTCAATATGATGATAAATACTTGCCCATTCTTTAACTAATGCTTTCTTTCGTCCAGAATAAAACTTTTCTTCAGCTTCAAGGATAATATCTTCATTTAATTCAATCTTACCATCACAAGCACCTAGACATAAATTAACGAAGCTAATCGCATCTCGAGGGCGAAGCATAGTTCTCTCTAAAATATATAAATCTGCATCTAGATCATTTACCTTGAAATTGAATACATCAGCTAAGGTAACGACCTTAGTTCCTTGATACTGATTTCTAACAAGGTGGTTTATACGTGAGTCTAAGATTCCTCTAATTTCTTCTCGATTCCAAGATATCGCGTAAATCAAAGACTGATCTTTTTCATCTTGTCTCAAACTATTTTTATAAATTCCCATTATAATATCTGTTCTAATAGAAATTAAAATTTTCACCGATTTAATATCTAATAGCTCTTTAAACGCTTCTAACAAAGCGTTTATAAAATCATATCTGATGGCACTTGAACTCAACCATGATTTATCAAGATCATCTATGCTAATGATTATTCTTATTTGTTTTTCATTAGAAAACTCTTCCTGAATCACTTTAATGAGCTCTTTTTGTTTTCTAAGAAGCTCTTTACTAACATAGCTAGATGTTACTGACTGTATTTTTTGTAAGTTTTCCTCGAGCTGTTTACCTTCAAATTTAAAAATCCCACCATTTGCTCCACCTGACAAAGATTCTTGCATTTTGTTCGTTATTTCAGTGATCACATTATCGTTAAAAAAATTATCTTTATAAGCTTCAACATACTCATTTGCAACTTCCGGGTTATATCTTTTTTTCTTCGAGCTGATTAGTCTTTTTATCGACTCAAAAAAGCTATCATACGATGAACGGTGAAGAAGATTAATAACCTTCACTAAAAGGACATGTAGCCATAATGATTTATAAAAAACCCTTAGATCAATGTCCTTATCAATTAGATCAGAAATAAATATATTATTTTTTATGTGTTCAAAAACTGTATTTTCAGCTTCAATCGTATCGTGAACTTTTACGTTCTCGCTATTAATAATCTGCTTTAATAAAGCTGTTTTCCCACTTCCAGTTCTTCCAACAATAATTCTTCGAGTAAAATCGGGGTTATTCTCACTACTGTCAAAATCAAGAATGCCTTTAAATACATCTGACTCATAAAAACAAGACTCTAAAAAAGAATCAGTTTCAGCCTCTAACTTACCTATTTCAGCATTTTTCCTAAATTTATATGAACTCATTTCCTTCGATACTCACTTGAAAATATTGACTAATATTAATACAAGAATCACGTACATTATTTCACAATACAACTTTTTCATGTTCTAAATAAAGTTAAGAAAAATGCAACAATCCACCTTTTACAAACCACAAACATACTTTCTTAGAACAGTTATTGCCAACTAAAAACTAGTCCTTCACTGCATCTACAACCGTTTCAACGCTTACAACTTGATTCAAGTTACCTTTAATAACCACAGTCGCTGATATTTTATCTTGAATGGCTTGTCTGTTTGGGTCCCAATATATCTGTAAAAACCCTAACAAGCCTGTGGCAAAGCCTGCACCGTAGCCGCCGTAGCGACCAAAACAATCTAATAAACCTAATGGCTCGCCGCTTAGGGCAACCACGCGAATATTACATGCTTTTTTACCTGGTGTTTGCCCGCGCCAAAGTAACGAGAACAACGTAAAGTAAACAGCAGCCCAGCCAAAACCCAAACCTAAGTCTTGAATAATGCCTTTACTCCACTGCAAAATACTGTTGGTAGTTGTTTGTGCAGGCTTTTCTTCTATTAACTGTGCGGGCTTTATTTTGTTATTTTCACTGAGCACTAATAGCTGTAAAAATACGGTAGCAAGTTGTGGATTTTGTAGGTCATCCATTTCTGCTAATTTAGGAACTTGCCCTATTAAATTATCAAGCGCGTTTTGTTGACAAGGTTGATCACAGCTTTCACCGGCTGTTTGCGCTAAATAAGTATTTACCCGTTGTTTTTCTGTGGCGGTAAGCTGAATTTCATCTTGTATTTTTACGCCCTGAACAGCCAAACCTTGATCAGCATCATCGTCTTCTAGGTAATCAATGCCAATTGAAAGCACAGTAAGTGCGCTTACAAATAAAATACTTGCTGCCGTTATTTTTAAGATTCTTCGCCACACATTCGACATTTTCGGAAGGTATTGCTGAGCCGTACCTTTATAAAAAGCCATTGCAGCGACAAATGCTATTAAAGCCGCGCTGAGTTTAGCTGCTAAAAATATCAGTGCTACATCAATAATAATCGCTAATGCTCGCCTACTTGGTGTAGCTAAAGGCAAGCCCAGTAAAGCACTGTCAACTTTAAAGGCGTAGGGTGTAATAACTTCTCGGGTTTCAGAATTTGATAATTCTAATTGTTCTATCTCTATGGCTTTCATTTATATTCTTGTTATTAAAATAGGTAACCTAGTTAACTTACGCATTTTTTATTTTTTTCTCAAGGTAAAGTAAATAAACTGATAACAATCCTTAATTGTATATGAACTAAATGCATTTTATTAACTCATAACGTAGCTATTACATTGAGAAATAAGTGTGAATAAAGGGAATGCATAGTCGTGGGCTATATCGTTATGTATACATGGCGTGTTGCTGTACTTATTACTTTCACATAAATTACTTTCGCAAAAAAATAAAGGCTGAAGAACCTCAAACAAAAAAAGGCACCGTAATAAGCGCTTATGTTATGGTTAACTTATCAACGCTGCCAAAGTTAAGCACCGTTAACACCAACACAAATGCACCAATTGTTGAGCCTGCAAAGTTAGAGGTAAAAAAAGCACCTGAACCAGCTTTTAACGGTAAATGCTATTTAATTGATACTTCACCGTATTTGGTAGTAATGGCATGCCTCAAGGGAGCGCGCAGACCTGCCCTAGTGAACAAACAGATGATGAAATATTATTTAATAAAATAATGGATAAGTGGGCTCGCAAAAATAATTAGTTTTAAATTAGTGAACAAATACGTTGTTAAAGCGTATTAGTTATAAGTACTCCACTTACTTAATACCAATTCATAGGTTAGACATTAAGAGATAATTGGATTCAGGCCGCATTTTAATCGTCCTTTTTCTTTATCTCTTTTTGGGTTCGCTCTTCGTGCATAT
>NZ_WTLC01000007.1:0-121541 GCF_011378875.1 Pseudoalteromonas sp. Z9A5 | reverse complement strand
CTCAACAGGAAGCCTTCTTTTTCTTATCGTCGCGACACCAGCTGTTTCTGCGCATTGTTTGATAAACTCAGGGCATAAAAAATCACTCAGCTGACTTAAGCCTTCTGAATTGGGTGCGTAGCTATTGGCTAGAGAAAGTGCGGTAGTGAGTTGCAAAATAAAAGGCTCCTGAATAAATTCAGAAGCCTTTATAAACTAACCAGAAGATCGGTCAATGGATCGTTAAATATTTCTTAACTGATCGGCATTAAGCCTAAGCTGCCTTTTTATTTAATATATTAACGCATTATTCGGTGTCAGTTTTATCTGTAAGTTGTTGCTCAAGTAATGCAACTTTAGCTTCAAGTTCAGTTAACTTTTCGCGAGTACGAATAAGTACTTGGCTTTGCACATCAAATTCTTCACGGCTCACAAAATCCATTTCAGCAAGCTTGTTTTGTAAAACTTGCTTTGTTTTACCTTCAAGCGTGTCTGCTAGGTTTTTTACACCTTGTGGCATATTGCTAGTAATTTGCTTAGCAATTTCTTCAAGTTTTGCTGGATTGATCATATTTGTCCCTTCGATGCTGCCTAAAATGATAATAACTAATATTACCTTATACCCACGGTTTTTAACACATGATCATCTTTGCCTTAATTAATTAAGGCAATTGCTATGCTCGCTGTAATGGTTACGTTAAAATTGCGCGTCTTTTAAATTTCTTTGGTCATTATGAAACTCAATCCTAAACAAGATGAAGCGGTAAAATATATTAGTGGTCCATGCTTAGTACTCGCAGGCGCAGGCTCTGGTAAAACTCGTGTTATTACTAATAAAATCGCTTATTTGGTAAAAAAATGTGAGTACAAAGCACGAAATATTGCGGCGGTTACTTTTACTAATAAAGCAGCTAAAGAAATGCGTGAGCGTGTACTACAAACACTTGGTAAACAAGACGCTAAAGGGTTATGGGTATCAACGTTTCATACGCTAGGTTTAGAAATAATAAAAAAAGAGCTAAGCACACTGGGCTTTAAACCTGGTTTCTCGTTATTTGATGACCAAGATACCAACCAATTGCTTGGCGACTTGACCGAAGACGAACTCAAAAAAGACAAAGACTTACTTAAGCTATTAAAAATGGAAATTGGTAGCTGGAAAAATGAATTAATCCTACCTGAGCAAGCAGTACGCGAAGCTCGCGAGCCACAAAAAGCATTATTCGCGCAGTTATATGCGCGTTACCAAAATCAATTACGTGCATATAACGCACTGGATTTTGATGATTTAATTATGATCCCGACTTTGCTACTTACTAATAACGCCACTTCACGTGAGCGATGGCAGCAACGCTTTAAATATTTGCTGGTGGATGAGTACCAAGATACTAATACTAGCCAATATCAACTTGTTAAATTACTAGTAGGTGAACGTGCTCGCTTTACTGTGGTAGGTGATGACGACCAATCAATTTACTCATGGCGTGGTGCACGCCCGCAAAACTTAGTTTTATTAGGTAAAGACTTTCCTGGGTTACGGTTAATTAAACTTGAGCAAAACTATCGAAGCGCAGGGAGAATACTAAAAGCCGCTAATATTTTGATAGCAAATAACCCTCACGACATCGAGAAAAAATTATTCAGTGAACTTGGTTATGGTGAGCCAATTAAAGTAATAGGCTGTCGTGATGAAGAGCATGAATCTGAACGTGTAGTTGCCGAAATTATTTCGCACAAGTTTATGAAGCGTACTAGTTATAAAGATTACGCGATTTTATATCGAGGTAATCATCAGGCGCGCGGTTTCGAAAAATCATTAATGAGTAACCGTGTACCGTATAAAATTAGCGGTGGAATGTCATTTTTCTCGCGTTCAGAAATTAAAGATATTATGGCGTATTTACGCCTGTTAGTTAATCAAGACGATGACAATGCATTTTTACGTATTGTAAATACGCCACGTCGCGAAATAGGCACGGTTACACTTGAAAAGCTCGGCACGCTAGCGAACGAAAAACACATGAGCTTATTTGCCACCTGCTTTGATAACGATTTAGGTTATAGATTAAAAGGGCGTGGTTTTAACGCATTAGCTGGGTTTGCACGTTGGGTTGTTGAATTATCAGATAATGCTGTACGTAGTGACACACTTGAAGCCGTTAAAGACTTGGTGAGAAATATTAACTACGAAGCGTATTTGTACGAGTCATCGCCTAGTGCCAAAGCTGCTGAAATGCGTATGAAAAACGTATCTGAACTATATCGTTGGATAACCGATATGTTAACGGGTGATGCCGATAACGAGCCAATGACACTAGCAGAGGTAGTTAGTAAGCTAACCCTTCGCGATATGCTTGAGCGTAATGAAGAAGAAGACGAAACCGATGCGGTGCATTTATCAACACTTCATGCTTCAAAAGGCTTAGAGTATCCATACGTATTTATGGTGGGTATGGAAGAGGGGCTGCTTCCGCATCAGGTAAGTATTGATGAAGATAACGTTGATGAAGAGCGTCGACTTGCTTATGTTGGAATTACACGTGCTCAGCAGGAGTTAACGCTCACTTATGCTAAAATTCGTCGCCAATTTGGTGAAACTTCACAAACCGAACTAAGCCGGTTTGTACAAGAGTTGCCACAAGATGACCTTGCGTTTGAAAATAGAAAAGCCCCAAATACGCAAGCCGAACGAATGGAAAAAGGCCAAGCGCGAGTAGCTAACTTACGCGCCATGTTCAAAAAGCCTGAGTAGTGCTAGCGTGGGTTAAGGGGCTGTTGCTAGCTTTGTAGTGACTGATTTTTTTGTATAACAGATTGCTCAGTACTTTGAAGTGAGTGCTGTTTACCAACAAAAAAGTTCAAGCCGTGTTTATCTAATAAAGCCCTGAAGTTTAATATTGAAGGGCCTTTAGCGATTACTTTTATTGATTTAAGCTTTGTAATTGCTAATACACCTTGGAGCTGATAATCGTAGCTTTCTTGTTGTAAAACGCGTTTACTAAAGGTTGAGCTTAGTAGCAAATAGTCAAAGTTAACATCGGTCAATAAGTTAAGCTCGCATCTATCTTTAGCAAAGTTATTGAGCCCGATAGAGTAACCAAGCTGTGGTAATTTTTTAATATTTTTGATTTGTGTTGCACATGCATGGCGAATTTCTTGTTCATCAAATAATAAGCACAGTTGGCTTTGGCCTTGTTGTTTGCTGAGCACTTCGGTAAACAAAGTAAATTCATGCAGCCCTAACAATAAGCTTGAGCAAGGTACTAATGCCATCGCTATATTTGCGTTAACGGCTTTAGCATAGGCACGTTGCAGTAACTGTAGTTCTACTTGTATGTGCTGTTCTTTATCTGCTGCAAACTTTTTTAAAATATCAAAACTAGTAAAACCAAGTATTGGGTGTTCACCAAATGCTTCAAATAACGACTCAGATTGATGTTGCTCGTTGAGTGTAATAATTTCTGAGCCTCTAAAGCTCATAGGCAGTACATCTAAATGATGTAATGTTTGCAACTCTTGTTCTGGTATTGATTGAGTTAGTAAGGGATGAAATAACTCATAACGATTTTTGCCAGAATTTTTGGCGTAATACATAGCAGCATCAGCATCACGAATAATTTCGTCTGTGTGTGTGTAATCTAATTTTGAGTAGGTTATGCCAATACTAGCACCACTTTGTAAAGAAGCGCCTTTTAAACAAAATGGCATTTTCATTAAATCAATAATGCGATTTGCAACATCTTCTGCTTGTTGTGGCTCAGTTAAATGCGTTAATAAAATAACAAACTCATCGCCGCCTAAACGCGCGAGTAAATCATGTTCGCGTATACACTGCGAAAATAACTCGCCAACATTAATTAAAAATTGATCCCCAGCATGATGACCCAATTGATCATTTATATCTTTAAACTTATCCAAATCAATAAATAACACTGCAAAGTGGTGATTAGGGAAGCGCTGATAATGCTGTAGGGTTTTTTCAAGCTGAGTCAAAAATAGGCTACGATTAGGTAAACTAGTTAGCGAGTCGTGATGTGCATCATGATATAGCTGTTGTTCTATTTTTTTACGCTCATCTATTTGCATTTGTAAGTGAAGATTAGTTTGGCGTAACTCTTTGGTTTTTTCACTTACTCTAAATTCGAGTTCTTGATGACTTTTAGCGATAGCTTGATTGGCGAGTTTTGTTTGTAAAACCGCTGCAATTTGATGCGATACAAAGGTGATTAGCTCGCAATCATCTTGGCTAAATATATGCTTGTTGTCGTAAGCTTGGCAAACAATAAGACCAATAACACCTTGCGCGGTTTTAAGAGGAGCACCTAACCAGCTTGTCGCCATTTGCTCTTTTGGTACAGGGGCTGAGCGTTGTACTACACCTCTTGTTGTTAGTTCTTTGGCTCTGCTGGGATGAATTAACTGTGTTTCTTCAGTGCTTATTACCAGCTCACTATAGCCTTTAGCAAAGCGTCTTGGTTGTGTATTTTCTTTAAATTCGTCTACGCAATAAGGAAAATTTATCCAGCCAGTCTCTTTATCATAAAGTGCAATATATAAGTTTTCTGCGTAAGTAATTGTTTTTATTATTTCATGTATTTTAAAGTAAGCGTCATCTAGGTTTTTAGCTTGTGTTGCTATTTCAGATATTTTAAATAGAATTTGTTGGCGTTGAAGCGCACGTTTGCGCTGTTCTATTTCAAGGTTTAATGCATCGTTACTCTGAGTGAGTGCACGGGTACGAATTTTCACTTCTGATTCAAGGAGCTCACGTTTTTTTACACGCTCTATTGCCGTTGCTAAATAAAGCGACATAAACTCAAGTAATTGTATTTGTTGAGCGCTATAACCTTGTTTTGTATCGTAACTTTGGGCTGCTAGTACACCAATAATATTATGTTCTTGGTAAACGGGTACGCCTACCCAATGCTCTGCTGGAGTACCTAATGCTTTAAATAAACCTTCTGCAGCTGCATCTTGCATTTGCTGCTTAGTAAAGCATGTAGTTTTACCTTGTTTAAATACATAGCCAGTTGCGCCTTCATCAAAACTATTTGATTGATTAAGAGCAACAGCAATACCGTCTTTTTCATCTGAAAAGTAAGATAGCTCTAACGATTGGCTGTGCTGATTTAATAGCACCACATAAAAACTTTTACTTGGTACGTATTTTTGTAAAATGTCGTGGATAGCGGGATAAAGTAGGGTTAGCTCGGCAACAGTACTTGCTTGCTCTGATAATTGTATCAGCGCATTTTGTAAGTGATGTGATTGTTTGTATTTATTGAGTAGCGTTTTAAGACGTTTATTTTGATACGCCAATTTACTCGATACTAAGAGTTTATCTTCCAATGATTTAACCGGCTATTATTATTGTATAGTTATTAGCCTTATACTTTCACTTTTAATGCTTATCGTCAAGTTGATATTCCCACTATCATACTGGCTAGAAACACTATTTTAGGTATTAAAAAAGGCTTACCGTAGTAAACCTTTTTTGTATATTAAGTTGTGCCTATTTAGATGACATAAAGTCGATAGCAGCGCTTATCTCATCGTCAGAACAATCCATACATGTACCTTTTGGAGGCATAGCATTAAAGCCATTTAGTGCATGCTCAAGTAAAGTATCTTTACCTTTAGCAATACGTGGAGCCCAATCATCAGCTGATTTAGGCGCGCCTAATGCACCAGTACCGTGACATGCAAAACAAGCACCTTGATACACTTGCTCACCAGTACGTGGACCTGTAGGAGCTGCTGCAACGGCAGCTTTGTCGCCTTCAAGGTATACAGCACCAACTGGCGCGAGGCGTTTTTTAATTGCATCTTCAGTCATAGAGTTATCATATGGCTGTGCGTATGCTGTGGTTGCTAGCACTAGTAATGCTGCAGCTGTTAATTTTTTCATTTTGCCTTGCTCACTTCGATTTGAACGTGATCAATCACGATATAGATGACGGAAATTAAACCGATTATAACTCTCTGGCGCAATTTATAAAATGCTAAGAGGCGTTTTTATTAATAAAACTGACTACTTTTTGCGTTAACGCAATAAAATTTAATAATTTACTGTTTTTTGTTAAGTAAATTAATAAGCGTAATCAGTTATATAATTAACTTTGACCGTCTTAAGATCAAAATCAGTTTATTGTTAGTACGCTACTAACTAACTTTGCGATCCCCGCATCAGCATCAAGAATAGACTCTGCCAACATATAAGCAGAGGTGGTAATTAACTTATTTTGTTCATCGATAACGACATCATCCACCGCACAGTTAATATGTTTAGCACCTAATGTGCTTAGTGCTTGAGCTGTATCATCATCGTTACCAATAGTAAGTATGGCGTTATCGTAAATGAATGGGATCAAAGCGGGTGCAATACACATGTAACCAGCAGGTTTATTTGCTTTAGCAAATGCTTTACAGGCATTAAGTACGTCTTCATTAATATTTGCTTGTGCGCCTTTAATTGCAAAGTCACATAAGTTTTTTGCGGCCCCAAAACCTCCTGGTACAATTAAAGCATCAAACTGAGTTACGTCTAATTCAATCAAAGATTTTATGTCACCTCGAGCAATACGAGCGGCCTCGGTTAATACATTTCGTTTATCAGGCATTACTTCACCTGTTATATGGTTAATGGTATGAAGTTGCTCAATATCAGGTGCAAAACACTGATAAGTTGCACCATTTTTAGCTATGTGCAATAAAGTTAAAATTGCTTCATTAATTTCACTACCATCATAAACACCACACCCTGCTAATATTACAGCTACGTTTTTCATGCTTTTGTGCCTCTAAAGTCTTTTTTATAAGTCTATCGGATGAAGTCTAACATGCTCAAAATTTCTCGCGAAAATAAATTTTTAGTACAAAAATCATTCTCTATGCAAGCTGTTTTGCGGTTTATGCCATTTGCGATCACTTTGTCTTTAAAAAAATTATAAAGGATCGCTATGATCTTCGATCCATTGTGCTAGAATACTCCTCCGGTTATTCAAATGGACGCGAATAATCAAAGTGACTAACAACGGATGTAACCGTTAGAAAACCTTTTTCCACATTGGTTTAAAATAATAAAAAAAGAACCTCGTATTATCTTTTTTAAACAAAAACAAGTAGTTAAAGTCTTTTCTAAGCATTTTATAATGCTTTGGAAGAATAGCTCGTGGCTGTTATCTACACACTTATCCACAGCTTGCTCTAGTTTTAATAACACGATAAACAGTAATTCACTGTCGTTTTATTTACTACCTTATGGCATGCTTATAATTACCTTAATTTTTTGCATTTAGGATCCAAATTCACCATGGCTCAGATCCCCGAAAACCCACTCATTTTAGTTGATGGCTCGTCATATTTATTTCGTGCTTATCATTCTCCGCCGCATTTAACTAATTCAAAGGGTGAGGCTACCGGCGCTATTTACGGTGTGATCAATATGCTTAAAAGCTTGATCAGACAATATGATCCCTCACACATGGTGGTTATATTTGATGCTAAAGGTAAAACTTTTCGTAACGATATGTATAGCGAATATAAAGCGAATCGTCCGCCAATGCCGGATGACTTACGCACACAAATAGCACCGATACACAGTATTATTAAAGCGATGGGCTTTCCGCTAATTAGTATTGAAGGCGTTGAAGCTGATGATGTTATTGGTACATTTGCACGTATAGCATCAGAGCAAAAACGACATGTCTTAGTCTCTACTGGAGACAAAGATATGGCACAGCTTGTTAATGAGCACGTTACGCTTATAAACACGATGACCGACAGTATTTCAGATCCCCTTACTGTGGTTGAAAAGTTTGGCGTAGGCCCAGAGCTAATTATCGATTACTTAGCATTAATGGGTGATAAGGTTGATAACATTCCAGGTGTTGAGGGCTGTGGACCTAAAACGGCAGTTAAGTGGTTAGAAAAATATGGCTCTCTTCAAGGTGTTATGGATCACGCGAGTGAGATCAAAGGTAAAATAGGTGAAAAGTTAGCGATTGCACTCGATCACCTGCCTCTAAGCTACGAACTTGCAACAATTAAGTGTGATGTTGAAGTTGAATCTGATCTTGATACATTCAAACTACAAGATCCTAATAAAGACGAATTAATCGCATTATATGGTGAGTGCGAATTTCGTCGTTGGTTAGCTGAGCTACTTGATAACCCTAAAGATGCAGAAACACATTTAGCTGTGCCTACAGAAGCAACTGAATTACCAAAAGTAGAAGATGCTCATTACGAAACTATTTTAACCGAAGCTCAGTTTGATACGCTAATAGAGCAGTTAAATAGTGCCGAGTTATTTGCATTTGATACTGAAACTACCAGCCTTGATTACATGAAAGCGCAATTAGTGGGTATGAGCTTTGCGGTAAAAACGGGTGAAGCTGCGTATTTACCTGTAGCGCATGACTATCCAGGTGCGCCTGACCAATTAAGCCTTGAATTTGTAATGCAAAAGCTGGGTCCAATTTTGGCTGATCCAAACAGAGCTAAAGTAGGACAAAATCTTAAATACGATAAAAGCGTATTGGCTAATGCAGGTTTTGCGCTAAACGGTATTAAGTTTGACACCATGCTTGAGTCGTATGTATTTAATAGTGTTGGCACGCGTCACGATATGGACTCACTAGCACTTAAATACTTAGGTCATAAAAATATTAGTTTTGAAGATATTGCTGGCAAAGGTAAAAAGCAACTTACCTTTAACCAAATTGAACTTGAAAAAGCAGCGCCTTACGCAGCAGAAGATGCCGATATTACTTTGCGTTTACATGAAGTGCTTTGGCCAAAAATAGCAGCGGATGAAAAACTTAAATCGGTATTTGAAGATATAGAAATGCCACTTGTAAGTGTAATCTCTGATATTGAACGCACGGGTGTTGCAATAGATAGTAATATGCTTGCAGCGCATAGCCAACGTTTAGGTGAGCGTTTAATTGAGCTTGAAAAAGAAGCGTTTGAAATAGCAGGCGAACCATTTAACTTAAGCTCTCCAAAGCAACTACAAGTATTGTTGTTTGAAAAACTTGAGCTGCCTATTATCAAAAAAACCCCAAAAGGCGCACCTTCTACTGCAGAAGAAGTACTGCAAGAGCTTGCTCATGATTATCCGCTCCCTAAAGTAATAATTGAGCATCGTGGTTTATCAAAGCTTAAATCAACTTATACCGATAAATTACCATTGATGGTGAATGAGAAAACACAGCGTGTGCATACGTCTTATCATCAGGCTGTTACAGCAACGGGACGTTTAAGCTCAACCGATCCTAATTTACAAAATATTCCTATTCGCTCAGAAGAAGGTCGCCGTATTCGTGAAGCATTTATAGCCGCAGATGGTTATAAAATTGTCGCTGCCGATTATAGCCAAATTGAGCTGCGTATTATGGCGCATCTTTCACAAGACAAAGGTCTATTAAATGCATTTGCTAATGGTTTAGATGTGCATAGTGCAACGGCAGCCGAAGTATTTGGTGTAGAGCTTGATGGTGTAACTACCGATATGCGCCGTAAAGCCAAAGCCGTAAACTTTGGCTTAATTTACGGTATGTCGGCATTTGGTTTAGCACGTCAACTAGATGTGCCACGCCATGAAGCACAGCATTACATAGATAAATACTTTGAGCGTTTTCCAGGTGTATTAGAGTATATGGAAACAACACGCGAAAAAGCAGCTGAAAATGGCTATGTTGAAACAATATTTGGTCGCCGCCTACATTTACCAGAAATAAACGCACGTAATGGGGCGCGTAGAAAAGGAGCCGAACGTGCTGCTATTAATGCGCCAATGCAAGGTACTGCTGCTGATATTATTAAAAAGGCAATGCTGAGTGTTAACCGCTGGGTACACGAACAAGCGCCAAATACGATTAAGCTACTTATGCAAGTACACGATGAATTAGTATTTGAAATTAAAACAGACTGCGCGGCAGAATACACAAAACACATTTGTGAGCTCATGTCGCAAGCCGCTGCGCTTGATGTGCCACTTATAGTTGAAGCCGATGAAGGCGACAACTGGGAACAAGCTCATTAATGCTATTTAAATATTTTAATTAAAGCGCCTTTAGGCGCTTTTTTTGTGTTTAATTAAAACAACAGACAGCGACTAATTTATTGGCTACATGGAAGCTTTAGTTAAGATAAGGTTAATTTAAGCAACTATTTGTATTAAATAGTTATATGTTCGTCAATTCGAGCTATTTTACAGGAATATGATTGTATTTTAATGCGTGCATTTGTTAAAGTCCCGCCTGTCCTATCCTGTAGGACATCCTGTTGATGATGCATCTGAAAGGGTGCAACAAATTGATAGCTTCTCCCCAGTTTGCTATATCGGCCTACCAACTTGTTTGGTGGGCCGTTTTTTGTTTTATGCCTCTAAATTTTTACTCATTATTTATTCAAAACTCAGATTATCTCTCAATAAAATTTAAGTTGATTATAACGGTACTTTAAAAGCTGTATTTTTAAGTTTAGTCGTAATGAAATACCGAATCCGATATTTTAGTATGGTTTGGGCAAACATCGGGTGATACCATCGGATGAAGGTCTGTTTATCTTTCTAGATTTTTAAATTAATCCTAAAAGGTCAACATATCCTGATCTTATTTATATTTATTTTAAGGAGTGCGTTATGTTTAAAGCGTTAGCTATTGCAGGTTTATCGTTATCAAGTTTAGTTATTTCTAATGTCGCTCAAGCTAACTGGCAGTTAGTAAATGATAAAAGTCAGTTAAGCTTTGTTTCTATAAAAAAAGATACCATTGCTGAAGCACACCATTTTACAAACCTTGAAGGTATGCTTTCTGATAAAGGCGAGTTTAGCGTTAATATTGACTTAACATCAGCCGAGACTTTAATTCCTATTCGTAATGAGCGTTTAACAGCACTTTTGTTTGAAGCAGCTAAATTTCCAAACGCGATTTTAACTGCAAATTTAACTAAAGAGCTGAGTAATATCAAAAAGCCTGGTCAATATGTTCTGAAGGGCATTAAAGCTGAGCTTGATTTTCATGGTAATAAAAAACCATTGGCGATTGATGTACTCGTTAACAGCACGCAAAGTGGCGATTTAACGGTATCATCATTTACACCTATTATTATTAATAGTGCTGATTTTGGTGTTACGGAAGGCGTTAAGCAGCTGCAAAAATTAGCGGGTCTACCATCAATTGCAACAGCAGTACCTGTTTCGTTTGCATTAACACTTAAAAAACAGTGATTTCTTTAAGTGAGCTTAGCAAGCAATTAAGCGAGCCAAGCAAACCTTTTGATAGTTGGCAGCCTACACATTGTGGGGAACTGCCAATTGTCATTAATCATGAAGGTAAATGGTTTTACGATGGCAGCGAAATAACACGCTCAGCCATGGTGAAGCTGTTTGCTTCTGTTCTATGTAAAGAAGGTGAGCAATTTTATTTAAAAACACCTATCGAAAAAATAACAATAACGGTTGATGACGCGCCGTTTATTATTGTTGATTGGCGTTTTGAAAATACAGCGCAAGGGCAGGTGTTGTGTTGTATCGATAATTTAGCTAGGCAGTGGCTGGTGAGTGCTCAGCAGCCTTTAGCTATAAAAGACTATAAAGGGTCAAAAGTACCTTATTTAAAGCTACCTTATGGCTGTAGTGCGCGTATTACGCGAAGTGTATTTTATCAGTGGGCTGAAAAAGCCGAGTCTGATAAGCTCGGCTATTTTATTAAATCTGCAGGAAAGCAGTTTTATTTATCCTAACACCAGAGCTTAGGCTTCTGGGTTAGTTTCGTCAGTTACTACTTCATCAGTAGGTGGTATTGCAATAACAGGACCTAAAAACCATTCATCTAGCTTTTTAGCTACTTCAGGTAAGCCCGTGCCTTTTAATGATGAAAACGCATGAACTGTAATATCCCCATCAAGCGTGCTTAATTCACGACGAACTTGCAATACTTGTGATTTACGAGGACCTTGCTTTAATTTGTCGGCTTTAGTTAATAGTGCTAATACTGGAATTTCACTACCAATAGCCCAATTAATTAAATCGCGGTCTAAATCTTTTAATGGGTGACGAATATCCATTAAAATTACAATACCTTTTAAGCTTTGACGCTTTTGTAGATATTCGCCTAACGACTTTTGCCATTTCTTTTTCATTTCGATTGGTACTTTAGCAAAACCATAGCCAGGTAAATCGATAAGGCGCATATCGTCAACATCAGCTAAATCGAATGTATTGATTAGTTGAGTACGTCCTGGCGTTTTACTTGTACGTGCTAGCTTTTGATCTGTTAATGCATTTAACGCACTCGACTTACCTGCATTGGAACGACCGGCAAACGCAACTTCAATTCCCGTATCAGCAGGTAATTTAGTAATGTCGGGAGCGCTTGTTACGAAAGACGCAGTATTATATTTGATACGAGATTTGAGCACAGGCTCTCCTAAAACTTAAAAAAATAACATTGAGTAAACCAAATTCACTCAGGGCGCGTATTTTATACTATAAAGGACGTATTAAAAAGCGTATTTAAACACCTAAAAACAGCACCTATGGTACATTTAAAACATACTAAAGCTTAATCTAAGTCAATACCCTGTAAATTATAAGCTTAATATGTGTAGAAAACGTGCCAGAGAATTTATTATCGTGTAGAATATATGTATTACAACATCACGATTGTAGATGATACAGGGTCGGAAACAGAGAATTCACCATGAAAAAAATAGCACTATCTTTAACAATATTGCTCGGTGCGTTGTCAGCAAGCAACGCAACAGCATTTGATGGCGATGTAAACGCAGGTAAAGAAAAATCAGCAACGTGTGCGGCTTGTCACGGCCCAGACGGTAATGCGCCGGTTAATATTTACCCTAAAATTGCAGGTCAACATCCAGATTATATTCTTAAACAACTTAAGGATTTGAAATTAGGCATGACCTCTGGCGGCAAAGAAGGTCGTATGGATCCGGTAATGAGCGCTATGGCTATGCCACTTAGCGAACAAGACATGAAAGATTTAGCTGCTTATTTTTCTTCAATGAACATGTCTGAAGGTGCTACACCTAAAGAGGCTGTTGAAGTTGGCGAAATGCTATTTAAAGCAGGCGATGCTGACCGTGGAATTCCATCATGTGCTGCATGTCATGGTCCACGTGGTAATGGTTCGTCATTAGCTAAGTTTCCAAAAATTTCTTTTCAGCATCCAGGATATATCAAGTCTCAACTTGAGAAATTCCGTGATGGCACTCGTCATAATGACTTAAATGGCATGATGGGCGATATAGCGAAGAAATTAACTGATAAAGACATTGAAGTACTTTCTCAGTACTTAGGTGGTTTACACTAAAGTCTTATTTATTAATTTTTAATTAATAAATACAATGTAATGTGTACAAAAAAGCAGCTTAGGCTGCTTTTTTTGTGTCTAAAATTAGCGACATTACCTCTAACCTTGTAAGACATTGACCATGCTCTGTTGTAGGAAAAGTCTTATTTTAAATGTTTATTATTAATTAAGTTATTGTAATTAATATGAATTTTTGTTTACCTATATGTATTTTGTAAGGAAAAACATATAAATTAGTTGTAACAAAGTTATTAACGAGTAAATTAACCCCTGTCGCAAAAAACAATAATAAAACGGAATTAGCTATAAGGAAAGTAGCGCGGCACGACTACATGGCACAAGTTTGGTGCTACTAAAGGAAATGTTAAAAAAGCGTCAGGAAGACCGAAAATAATAAAAAACTCATGGAAGTTTAATAATAAAAACAAAATGGAATGGTACAAGGAACGTAAAAATAATAACAATACGGACTGATAATAATAAAAATAATAAAGACTAAAAAAAGTCGAAGGGAGAAGTGTCCAGATAATGGCGCTCAGATTAGCAGGCGGTAGAGATGTTTTCTCTACCGCCTTTTTATTTGTCCTGTTACAATACCCACCGTTTAATAACTAGCAGTAAGCTAGTTTAGGCGCTATAACACAGAGAAGCCCAACCTCTGAAGTGCAAACTGAATTCTTCTGGCTATGCCAGCATTGCGATGCCCATTAATTTGCGCCTCGCTCAAAACCTCTTAAGTGAGACGATCAAGATATGAGTAGAACGAAAAAGTCACGCAAAAGCCCAGCAAATGGACCAGTACGTTTAAGCCAAGATAAGCTTAAAGAGATGCGTGCGTTAAAAGAGCAGCGAGTTAAAAAAACCAAAGGTGCTAAGCCTGGTTCTCGTAACGCACCAGATTTACTTGATAGCGAAAGCCAAAATTTACATTCTGGTTCTAGAGATAAGCGTATTGGTAGTAAAAAACCAGTGCCATTAATTGCGACTGCTGCTGAACCAAAAGTAGAAATGAAACGTAACTTAAAACCAACTATTGAACTTAAAAAAGTTGTGCAACCAGAGTTTACGCCAGAGCAAGAGCTTGAAGCGCTTGAAAATGATGTGCGTTTACTTAAGTTAGTGGAGCGCCATGAAGGCGGCGAACTACTAACAGGTAAAGATGCTAAGTACTTTAATAGTCGTATTGCTCGTCATCAAGTTTTATGTGAATTGTTAGGTCTTGAAGACGAAGATGAGCCAGAACTTGAAGATGACTTTAGTGATGAAGATAATTCAAATTCAAATTCAGACTTTGACCAATATTTATCAAACGATCTAGCTAATGAATGGCTAGATGATGATGAAGACAAGTAATTAAGGGTAATTAATGAGTACCGCGGTAATTTTAGCCTTACTTTTAGGCGCTGCTATAATAGTTGGTCTGGCATTTTATGCGGGTCAGTTGCTGTATAAGTTAAATGCGCAAAAAAAGTTAATTGCTAAAACGCAGGCTGAACAAAAGCAAAAGCTTGAGAAGTCGCGTTTAAAGCGAAATGCCAAACTAGCCGATAGTATTCATTTAATTGCGCGTGCAATGAATGAAGAGCAGTGTGAGTTTTCTGAAGGCTGTTTACGTGTTTGGGTACTTATGTCTCAATATGGCTTTGAGAGCGAGCGTGATTTAACAATACAGTACCCTGGCATCTATAAAATGTACCAGGTAGTTAAAGAAATGCCGACACATGATGCACGTAAAAAATACTCTAAAAAAGAGATTTTTAAGCTAGATACAGCTCGCTGGCGCGCCGAAGAAACACTTAAAGATGAAGTTAAAGCCGATTGCGCTAAAATTATCATCGAATTTAAAGCTGCCCCAGGCAGCGATAAAGTGGTTTTTAACTAGCTTTAATTTTTTCTAGTACTCAGAAAAAGCAGACCTTGGTCTGCTTTTTTTATGCGTAATGGTTTTATACTAACTGCATTAAATTAGTATCAGTTAAATTACCCGAGAAAAACGCGTCGCATTTATTTGTTTTTGTAAATGAGCATCAAAGCACATGCAAATAATACGAATAAATAAGTTACCGCGTGGCGTTACGCTAATTTTATTATCAATTATAGTGACTAGTTCATCTTTTATAAGTGGCGCAAGCGCTACTAATGCATCCTCAAAGTAGTCATTAAATATAAGTGCATGCTTTTCGCTAAACACTTGTATATCTAATTCAAATTGGCAAATGAGCTGTTTAATTGCATCAGCACGAATTACATCATCACGTGTTAAGTGCATACCTTTATTAAGAGCACAGCCGCTTTGTGTTTCTACGCTGTGGTAATAATGTTTTAATTCTTTTTGATTTTGTAAAATAGCAGTGCCAATTTGCGAAATTGATGACACGCCCAAGCCTAATAAATCGCAATTTCCATGTGTTGTATAACCTTGAAAATTACGATGTAGCTTGCCTTCATTTTGTGCAACAGCTAGTTCGTTATCGGTTTTTGCAAAGTGGTCCATACCAATAAATTGATAGCCAGCTTGCGTCATCTGCTCTAGCGTATTTTTAAACATGGTGAGTTTATTGTGTGCATTAGGTAAATCTGCATCTTTAATTTTACGCTGTGCGGCAAAGCGCTCTGGCAAGTGCGCGTAATTAAAAACGGACACACGATCAGGGCTTAGCTCAATAAGTTGCTCTATAGTTTGCTTAAAGCTCTGTGGTGTTTGCAGTGGTAGCCCGTAAATCATATCTGCATTAATCGATTGAAATCCCAACTCGCGAGCTTGTGTAATTAATTGCTTAACCGTATCTGCATTTTGCGGGCGATTAACAGCAAGTTGCACGTCGTCGTTAAAGTCTTGAATACCAAACGAGACACGATTAAAGCCAAGCATCCTTAAATCAACAAGCATATTATCAGCAAGTGAGCGTGGGTCTATTTCAATGCCGCGCTCCGTGGTACTTGTAAAATTAAAGTGCTCCTCTAAAAGCTTAATTAGACGGGTCATTTGTTTTGCGGTTAAAAAGGTGGGAGTACCGCCACCTAAATGTAATTGCTCAACCGTGTAGCTTTTAAATAAATGCGCTTGGGCAGTAATTTCTTTTGCTAAAAAGTCGAGATACGTATCTGCTTTAGATTGATGGCGGGTAATTATTTTATTACAGCCACAGTAGTAGCAAAGCTGACTACAAAACGGGATATGAATATATAAAGAAAGTGAACGACTCGTTGACGATTCTATAGCGCTTATTAAGTCTTGTTGCTGGTACCCGTCACGCAGTGATAGAGCGGTGGGATACGAGGTATAACGCGGGCCAGACACATTATATTTGTTTATTAGGGTTTGATCCCATTGTGGAAGTTTAATCATCACGCGCACCTAAGTAACCAGAGTTCAGGTTAAGTATTTATTTAGATGGTGATTATAAAAAAGTATGTAAGAAGGTGGTTTGATCTATAACAAAAAAGGCGCCGAAGCACCTTTTTTAATAAATATAATTTAATACGACCTAATTAATACGTAACGGTATGAGCATCTTTGAGATATTGAAATAACTCTTTATAACCTTTACCTGGCTTTTCAGCTTTCGCTTCTTTTGCCGCATTACGAACCAGTTGACGCATTTGCTGACGATCAAGAGACGGAAACTGCTCAATAGTCTCATTGATAAGGTCATCGCCTTGTTCAATTAAATCTGAACGTAATTGCTCAATTTTTTTGACCAATACTTCAGCTTGGTTATTTTTATTAAGCATTACATCGATAATCGCTCTAATAGCGTCAATGTTTTCTACAGTACGCAACGTTTTAGCAATGTAGTTTAAGTGACGGCGGTACGCGTCGCTTTTATTGCTAATTTTATCCGCAACCACCATTGCTGCTTTTAAATCGTCATTTAATGGCAGGCGTTCGCGCTGTTTTTTACCCATTTTGGCAATTTCAGTACCTAACTGATGAAACTCTTGCGCTTCGCGCTTAAGCTCCGTTCTTGATACATATTCAATTTCTTCTTCAATTTCAGCAGGCTTGCCTTTTTTCTTTGCCATGGGGTGCTCTTAAATAAAAATAACTTTTACCATTATACATGAATATGATACTTAGGAATATTAGCTGATGTGATGCATTGAGTGTGTTAGCATTTAAATATAAGAAATGTGTGCATTATGCCTCTAAGGCTCAGGACTTAATTTATGAAAAGCCAACAAAACGATCCAATATATTCTCAAATATCGCAAGTTAAAGATGCGGTAGCAGAAGTACTCGAACATGCTAAAAAATTAGGCGCTACAGCTGCAGAAGCGGCAATGTCTAGTACGTCTGGTTTATCGGTTAGTACACGAATGGGTGAAGTAGAAACCATTGAGTTTAACCAAGATGGCGGCTTAGGCATTAGTGTATATGTTGGTAATAATAAAGGCTCGGCGTCTACGGCTGATTTAAACCCAAAAACATTGCGCATGGTAGTCGAAAAAGCGATTGATATAGCCAAATTTACATCTGATGACCCATTTAACGGCGTTGCTGATAAAGAGTTACTTGAATTTAATCCTAAAGATTTAGATTTATACCATCCTTGGGATGTAAGCCCTGAGGAAGGCATTGAGCTTTGTCATGCTGCTGAGCAAGCTGCACTAAATGCAGATGAGCGTATTGTTAACTCTGATGGTGCGAGCTTTTCATCGCATCAGGGGCTACGTGTTTATGGTAACAGCCATGGTTTGATAACTGGCTTTCCACGCACTCGTCATAGTATTAGTACGATGGTAATAGGTCAAGATGGTGAGCAGATGCAACGCGACTCTGCTTATACTGTTGCACGCGATCAAGCGGGTTTAAATGACGCAGCGGCAGTTGGGCTTGAAGCAGCAGCTGAAACATTGGCTAAATTAAATAGCCAAAAGTTAGGCACAATGAAAGTGCCTGTTATTTTTAGAGCCGATATTGCAAATTCATTGTTTGGTCACTTAGTGTCGGCAATTGGTGGTGGTGCGCTTTATCGTAAATCAAGTTTTTTACTTGATAGCTTAGGCACACAAGTATTTAGTAATTGTGTGAATATTGCCGAGCGCCCACATATTTTAAAAGGGTTGGCGTCGTCACCGTTTGATAGCGAAGGTGTTAAAACATTCGATAGGGAAATTATTCAAGGCGGCGAGCTACAAACTTATTTATTAGCAAGTTATGCCGCGCGTAAAATGAATATGACCCCAACAGGGCATGCTGGCGGTATACATAACTGGCTTGTTGAGCAAACTCATAACGATTTAACTGCACTATTAAAAACGATGGGCACCGGCTTATTAGTTACAGAGCTAATGGGGCAGGGCGTAAATACCGTAACGGGTGATTACTCTCGTGGTGCTGCTGGTTTTTGGGTTGAAAATGGTGAAATCCAATATCCTGTAAGCGAAATTACCATTGCTGGTAATTTAAAAGATATGTTTAAAGGCATATCTGCTATTGGTGGTGACATAGAACGCCGTGGTGGTATTCAAACTGGCTCAGTATTAATAGAGCAAATGCAAATAGCCGGCGCGTAGTATTAATACGCAGTGTATACTTAGACCTAGAGTATTATCTCTGGGTCTAAGTGAGCTTTTACGAGGTGTAAAATGGCTAAAGATAGATATGCACCAAAACCGCTAACCGATATTATGGCGGGGTTAAATAATCGTTTATCAGCTTATGCAGGCAAAAGCCAAGCACTTGATACACAGCAAACCCTATTAAAAGATTTTTTGGGTCCTAAGTTGGGTGATAAATGCCGAGTCAGTAATTACCGAGACGGCACGCTAATGATAGAGGCTGTATCTGCACCTATCGCGCTTAGACTTAATTATTTGAAAATGGATATGCTTTCACATTTTAGAGCTGCCGGAATGGCAGAGCTCGGGCAAATAAAAATAACTGCAAATCCTCAAGCAACTCAGAGATTAAGTACAGCGAATAAGTCGGGCAGTCCTGCAGTTACCAACTCACGTAAAATGAGTGAGCAAACAGCGGATTACTTAAACGCGATAGCATCTTCTGCACCCCCTTCTTTAAAAGAAAAACTAGAGCGTTTAGCGCTTCACGGAAAAAATAAAAGTAAGTCTTAACTACCCACCATCTTGTTATTGGTGGGGCTAATTTGGCAGCTCACCGCATTCAAAATACTTTGTTACATATTCCATTTTATTGTTGGCTTAATGAGGTTTATGATACTGCGTGGGCTTTATATTGATCGAAAGCTCTTTGATACCCATTCCATTAAGTAAAAGCGTGTAGGCAGTGCTATTTTTACTCCTGCTATATTCAAGAATTTAATGGAGTTGGTATTAAATTCTAACTAACAAACGGAATCATTATGAATAAAGTAACAATGGCTGCTGCAAGTATCGCACTTGCGCTTGGCTTAGTAGGTTGTGGTGAAAAACAACAAGAAACTAAAGTAACCGACACTCCTGTAGTAACAGCACCCGCTGAAAAACCACTAGAGCTTGGTATTGAATTAGCTAATATGGATAGTTCAGTACGCGCACAAGACGATTTTTACTACCATGTAAATGGGCAGTGGTTAGCTAAAACTGAAATACCAGGTGATAAATCTAACTACGGTTCTTTTTCGCAGTTATATGATGAGTCGCAAAAAGCGATGAAAATAGCCCTTGAAAGTGCAGCCGGAAACAAAGCCGCTAAAAAAGGCAGTGATGAGTACAAAATTGGTGCATTTTATAAAAGCTATATGAATAAAGATGCGCGTAATGAGTTAGGTATTACGCCATTACAACCGTCATTAGATACAATTGATAGCGTTAAATCTAAAGCTGATTTAGTGGGTTTAATGGCTAAAATTCAAAAACAAGGCGGTACTTTACCGTTTGGTTGGTTTGTAAATAACGATGCTAAAAACTCAAGCGAGTATGCATTGTATTTATCTCAGTCGGGTCTTGGTTTACCTGATCGTGACTATTACTTAAAAGATGACGAAAAATTCACTAAAATTCGCGCTTCTTACGAGCAATACATCACTGATGTTTTAACAAAGTCAGGCGTTAAAAATGCAGCAGAAGCTGCTAAGAGCGTACTTGCATTTGAAAAAACACTAGCTGATGCTCAATGGAGCCGTGTGCAAAGCCGTGATGCAACTAAATCTTATAACAAGATGACAGTAGCAGATGCAAGCAAGTTGATGGGTGACCTTGATTTAGCTGCATTCTTTAAAGATGCAGGCGTGAGTGCAAGTGACATTATTGTACGTCAACCAAGCTACTTAGAAGCACTTGCTACTATTTACAAAGACACTGATTTAGCGACGTGGAAAAACTACTTAAAATTTCATTTTGTAAGTGGTTATGCAGAGCTACTTAGTGAAGATTTAGTTAACCTTAACTTTGACTTTTACAGCACAACACTTCGTGGCGTAGAAGAACAAGCACCTCTTTGGAAGCAAGCGGTTGATGCATCTAACAGTGTACTTGGTGAAATTTTAGGTAAGGTATACGTTAAAGATAACTTCCCGCCAGAAGCGAAAGCACGCATGGAAGAGCTAGTTGATAACGTAATTAAAGGTTACGGCGTTGCTATTGAAAATCTTGAGTGGATGAGCCCTGAAACAAAGCTTGCAGCGAAAGAAAAACTAGACAAATTTACGCCTAAAATTGGTTACCCAGACACGTGGAAAGATTACTCAGAGCTAGATATTAACTCAGATGAGCTAGTAGGTAATTACATTCGTTATAGCGAATGGGCATACGCAGACATGATCGCAAAATTGGGTAAACCAGTTGATCGCTCTGAGTGGCATATGACTCCGCAAACAGTAAATGCGTATTACAACCCAGTAAACAACGAAATTGTATTTCCAGCCGCTATTTTACAACCGCCATTCTTTAATTTAGAAGCGGATGATGCAGTAAACTACGGTGCAATTGGCGCAGTAATTGGGCATGAGCTTGGTCATGGTTTTGACGACCAAGGCGCTAAATACGACGGTGACGGTAACTTACGTAACTGGTGGAGCGAGACTGACCTTAAACAGTTTGAAGAACGCACAGCAGCTTTAGTTGCACAGTACAACGAATATAAACCTTTTGAAGATGCAAGTGTTAATGGTGAGCTAACGCTTGGCGAAAACATTGGTGACTTAGGTGGCTTAACGGTTGCGCATAAAGCGTATATGCTGTCTTTAGGTGACAAAAAAGCGCCAGTGATTGATGGCTACACAGGCGATCAACGTTTCTTTATGGGCTGGTCACAAATTTGGCGTCGAAACTATCGCGATGAAGAGTTACGTAATCGTTTACTAACAGACCCTCATTCACCAAGTCACTACCGTGTAATCGGTATCTTGTCGAATATGCCTGAGTTTTACAAAGCGTTTGACGTAAAAGAAGGTGATAAAATGTATATCAAACCAGAAGATCGTGTAAAAATTTGGTAATTTACTAAATAGACCGATTTAAAGTTAACAAAAAACCAGTAAGTTTTTAGCTTACTGGTTTTTTTGTATCTTGAATTTGTAAATAACCTGAACTATGGATAATAAATCTATCTCAAGCAGCTATTTTCAGCGCTAACTGCGTTGAATTTACTTGCAATAGGCCAGCTATTGACGCGTAAATTCGCCTTGTTTTCACTAAAAATCTCTGGCTAGAGAAAATAAATTTAAATATCACCATGATTCAATACGTTAATAAATCTCTTAACCAGAGTTCAGGTTAAATAAGCTTTAGCTCATCAAACACTCATGCATCCATTTTTCGTTACTGAGTATGTTTTTATAAAGCGCTAGTTGGTTTTGTGCTCGCTCTAAATTATGCTCTGCATGAGCCACTTTAAAGTACACATCGTTATTTAAGTAATCAGTTAAAAAGCGCACACTTAACATGAGCGGCATTATTTTAGCGCCTAGTAGCAGGCTTTCTTGTTCTTGTTTACTCATGCTACTTTTTAATGGCGTTACATAGCCTTTAACAATGGCTGAAAATATATCTTTTCGAATAACAACGTTGTGTAAGTTTGTTGAATCCTCGGCTTCGGGGGAGCAGAAAGTGCGTACCATGTCGCCAAAATCATAAAGCCTAAATCCTGCCATACAGGTATCTAAATCAATAACCGCCTTTGCTTTATGAGTTGTATTACAAAATAGCATATTATTTATTTTTGTATCGTTATGACACACTCTAAGCGGTATCTGCTTGGCAATGTTGCTAAGCTCGGTAATTAAATGCTGCTGCGATAAGCAATATTCTATTTCGTCAGCGCAGTGCTTTACTCTATTTACAGAGTTATTTGTGATTGCGGTATTTAATTGCTCAAAGCGCATCGCTAAGTTATGAAAATCAGGAATTACAGAGTGTAGTTGTTGTGCATCAAAATCTTGCAAGGCATGAGCAAATACGCCAAAGGCATAAGCTGCTTGCTCGCTCTGTTGCGCATTTTTAACAACGTCTTCGCTGTAACTGTTACTAATATAGTTAAGGATACGATAGTACGCGCTATCAATTTTTATTAAGCGCTCGTCGCTTTGTGTCGCTATATGTTTGATTATTTCAAGAGGGTAATTATTTTGCAGTTGTTTAGCATTTAGATGCTGCTCAATTAGTTTTGCATTACTTACTAACTGAGCAGGGTTTTTAAATACTTCAATATTAAGTTTTTGCACAATAAACTGTTTATCAATACATCTAAGTAGCCATGTACTATTTATATGGCCGCTACTAATCACACTAACTTGAGTTAACTCAGGATTTAATGCTAATTGTTCGCTTAGCTTATTTTGTATTGAGATGTTCATTGTGCTCACTTATGCCCATTTATTATGCGTATCGGGCAACTATTTTTTCGATAATTCCAGCATTCGCTTCAGGAAAATTATAATTTTCTAATTCACTAATTGCTACCCATTCACTAGGTTGCCCTTCAGCGCCATGTGCTTCACCGCTAAAGTTACTTACTATGTGTACATCTAATTTAACGCACTTATCGCCGTAGTCATGTTCAATCACCATAAGTTGGCTAGAGCTATGAATTGTTAATCCAACTTCTTCAATAAGCTCGCGTTTAAGTGCGACAAATACACTTTCACCTGCTTCTACTTTGCCACCAGGAAATTCCCATAAACCGCCTTGATGTTGTTCATCTGCGCGTTTACAAATGAATATAGCGTTATTTTTCTTAATAACGCCAACAGCTACATGTACAATTTCTATAGTCATTACTTTAAAACTCCATAAAAAAAAGCGACGCTAGCGCCGCTTTTTAATAAGCTAATGACAATATTGGGCTATTTTAATTTACCGCAACATTGTTTGAATTTTTGACCTGATTTACAAGGACAAGGGTCATTACGACCTACTTTTGGTTCTGTACGAGCCATAACTGTGGCTGTTTCAGGTGCTTCACCACCTACTTTCTCAGCTTCTTCATGTTGGTATTCACGAGGAGCACTTTCACTTTTACGGTGTTGCTCTTCTACTTTCTCAACATCTTCTTCTGCACGTACTTGTACTTTACTTAAAATACTTACAACATCTACTTTTAAGTTTTCAAGCATTTCAGAGAATAGCTCAAACGATTCACGCTTATACTCTTGCTTAGGATTCTTTTGCGCATAACCACGTAAATGAATACCTTGACGTAAGTGGTCCATAGCAGCAAGGTGATCTTTCCAATGCTGATCAAGACTTTGTAGCATAATCGCTTTTTCGAATTGACGTAAAACAGAGTCGCCAACTTGCTCTTCTTTTTGCTTGTAAGCTTGCTCAACAGATTCTTCAATACGCTCACGAAGTTTTTCTTCGTATAGTTTATTGTCATCTGCTAACCACTGAGTAATTGGTAATTCAATTAAGAAGTCTTGTTTTAAGCGTTCTTCAAGTCCATTAATATCCCACATTTCAGCAAGGCTTTGCGGTGCAATATACTGGTCAATTAGATTACTAAGAACGTCAGCACGAATTACAGTAATAGTCTCTGAAATATCGCCTTCTTCAAGTAGTTCATTACGTTGAGAGTAAACAACACGACGTTGATCGTTTGCTACATCATCGTACTCAAGTAATTGTTTACGAACATCAAAGTTGCGTGCTTCTACTTTACGCTGTGCATTTTCAATTGCACGATTTACCCATGGATGTTCAATTGCTTCGCCGCGTTGCATACCTAGTTTACGCATCATGTTAGTCATGCGCTCACCAGCAAATATACGCATTAACGAATCGTCCATCGATAAGTAAAAACGGCTTGAGCCAGCATCACCTTGACGACCAGAACGACCACGTAATTGGTTATCTATACGACGAGACTCATGACGTTCAGTACCAATGATATGTAAACCGCCGGCATCAATTACTGCATCATGGCGAATTTTCCAAGCTGCTTTAATGTCAGCAATTTGCTCAGCAGTTGGGTTTTCAAGTTTTTCAACTTCACTGTTCCAGTTACCACCTAACACGATATCGGTACCACGACCGGCCATGTTAGTTGCAATAGTTACTGTGCCTGGTAGGCCTGCATCTGAAACGATATCAGCTTCTTGCGCATGAAATTTAGCATTAAGTACGTTGTGCTTAATTTTTTCTTTACGTAAAAACTGTGATAAATACTCAGAGCTTTCAATCGAAATAGTACCTACAAGCACCGGTTGTCCACGGTCTTGGCAGTCTTTAATATCAATTAAAATAGCTTCGTATTTTTCTTCTTGCGTTAGGTAAACTAAATCAGCGCGATCATCACGAACCATCGGCTTATTAGTTGGCATAACTACAGTATCTAGACCGTAAATAGATTGAAACTCAAAAGCTTCAGTATCGGCAGTACCTGTCATACCTGCTAGCGTTTCGTATAAACGGAAGTAGTTTTGGAACGTAATAGATGCAAGTGTTTGGTTTTCGTTTTGAATATTTACACCTTCTTTAGCTTCAACAGCTTGGTGTAAACCTTCTGACCAACGACGACCTTCCATTGAACGACCAGTATGCTCATCGATAATGATTACTTCGTTTTCTTTTACTACGTAATCAACATCTTTTTGGTATAGCTTGTGAGCACGAAGGGCTGCATAAACATGGCTTAGTAGCGTAATACTTGCTGCTGAATAAAGCGAGTCGCCTTCTTCAATTAAGCCGCGTTCAGTAAGTAGCTCTTCTACTTTAATTTGACCGCGTTCTGTTAAGTGAACTTGCTTAGACTTTTCATCGATAGTGTAATCGCCGTCGCCTTCAACACCTTCTTCGTCTTCTTTTTCTTGAAGTTCAAGTAAAGGAACGATGGTATTTATTTCAGTGTATAGCTCTGAGCTATCTTCAGCTGGGCCTGAAATAATAAGCGGGGTACGTGCTTCATCTATTAGGATTGAATCCACTTCATCCACAACAGCATAAAATAATGGACGTTGTACACGTTCATCAATGCTAAATGCCATGTTGTCACGAAGGTAGTCAAAACCAAATTCGTTATTTGTACCGTAAGTAATATCAGCTGTGTATGCTAGCTTTTTCTGCTGTGGCATCATACCTGGTACGTTACAGCCTACACTCAGACCTAAGAATTCAAATAATGGACGGTTTGTTTCAGCATCACGTTTAGCAAGGTAGTCATTCACGGTAATTACGTGAACGCCTTTCCCAGTTAAGCCATTTAAGTAAGCTGGTAGGGTAGCTGTTAGTGTTTTACCTTCACCGGTACGCATTTCTGCAATGCGACCTTGATGTAAAACCATGCCGCCTAATAGCTGTACGTCGAAGTGGCGCATGCCATTTACACGATTTGACGCTTCACGTACCACAGCAAAGGCCTCTGGTAGTATGTCGTCAAGACTTTGCCCGTTATCGTAACGTTCTCTAAACTCAACTGTTTTAGCTTTTAAGTCTTCATCAGAAAGCGCTTCTAATTGCGTTTCTAGTGTATTGATTAGCGCGACCGTCTTTCTAAAGTTTTTAATAGTGCGGTCATTGCGACTACCAAAAATTTTGGTAAATAAATTAGATATCATGATAAAACCGTTACAATGTATTCTTTGCTAGCCGAGTATCGGCTAACCCATTTTTAACAATTGGCAATTAATATGTACTTTTAAGTAACACTTAGAACATATTAATTAGCAATTTTGTATTAAACTGCTTAAAAGTACTGTTTACTACGTGCGCTACTATACCAGACTCTGCCAAACAACAAACTATCTCAACAAAAAGATGTGTATTTAAAATAGAAAAATTTGATCTGGTTCGTAAAAATAACTTAATGCCTTAAATTACATTTAAATAGCCATTAACGCTAAAGATATGGTGGTAAATAAATTAAAAACAAGGGCTGTGTGCCTGCTTAAACTTTAGACTTAAACATGCACACAAAATCTCCGATTTTATAATTTAAATTGATTAACCGTTTTGTTTAGTGCAGCTGCTAAATCACTCAGGTCGCGTGCTTCATCAGCGAGTACATGAGCATGATTAGCTGTGCTATTCACTAAGCTATTAATTGCCGATAGACTCGTGTTTATATCTTCTGCTACCACTGTTTGTTGCTCTGTTGATGTTGCAATTTGATGACTTTGGTCTTGCACTTTAGTTACCGATAATGCAATGTTTTGCAGTGAAGTCAGTACTTCTTTTGTTTGCGAGACAGAGCCTTCTGTTTGTTCTTGACCTTGTAGCATCATGAGCGATGCTTGCTGGGCAATTTGTTGCAAACGCGAAATCATATTACGAATATCATCGGTTGATTCTTGTGTTCGACTCGCTAGCGAGCGTACTTCATCAGCAACCACCGCAAAGCCTCTACCATGTTCGCCAGCCCTAGCTGCTTCAATAGCTGCATTTAGCGCAAGTAAATTAGTTTGATCAGCAATGGAGTTAATTACGTCGACTAGCGCACCAATGTTATTACTTTCTTGTTCAAGCCCTGCAACGACTTTAGAGGCTTCACCGATATGAAGTGCAAGTTCAGTCATTACTTTTTGAGCTTGTGCTGAGCGGTTAGCGCCTTCAGCGGTAATAGCTTGTACTTCTTCGGCTGCGTTATTTGTATTTTGTGCATTGCGTGAAATTTCAAGCACGGTAGTCGCCATTTCAGTTACCGCAGCACTAACGCTATCTACCTGTTGTTTTTCTTGCTGAATTTCTGAGTTTGTTTGCTCTGATACCGTTTTTAATTGAGCCGCAGCGTTACTTAATTGCTCTGCTTGAGCTGCTGTTTCTAGCATCATTACGCGTAACTTATCAATAAAGGTATTCATATGATTAGCTAACTGGCCAACTTCATCTTGGCTATCAATATTAATTTTTTGTGTTAAGTCGCCTTCGCCTGATGCTATGTCGCGCATAATATTAGTAAGCGTAGTTATTGGTTTTGAAATCATTTGTGTAGCCCATAAAATCATGGCTAAAATAATGATCAAAATAACAACAACAGCTGTGGTTGTGGTTGTTACTGCTGCATTTACAGGTTCCTCAATCATGCTTGTTGGAATGAGCAAACCTACGTACCAATCTAAATAAGGTTCTTCTAGCTGTAAACGATTATAAACCACATAAAATTGCTCACCTTTTAAAGTAACTATTTGGCTACCTTTTAAGTTATTACGCATTTGTGTATTTAGGGTTTTAAAACCTGTGGTATCTGTAAATTGTTGCTCAAGCGCATCAAGCCCTTCCTTTCCATTAGGGCCTTCGTCTGTAATTGAAAGTTTATGTCCCGTCGCTTTTGAAAAATGCACAACCTTTTGATTACCGTCCAGCAAAAAACCATAACCTTTACCGTTAAATCGGATATTTTCGACCATGTCGTTAATTTTATTAAGCTGCAAATCAACTCCACCCATACCAATTAGCTTTTGTTGAGTGTTATAAACGGGTTGTTGTACTACTGCAGATGCATTTCCAGTAGTTAAATCTACAGATATAGGACCTACATAGAGCTTATTGATTTGCATTGCTTCTTGCCACCAACCTCGCTTATAAGCGTAGTAAGGTTTGCCATCGTAGTGAGTGGTGCGCTCGTTTTCTTTAAAATATTCACCAGTTGAAGCTGAGGCAAAAAATGCGGATAAAATATTGTCATCATTTGCGCTTATACGTACAAAATCTTGGTTTATTTCGCTGTAACCAGGCGCATTTTCAATTGTTTGGTCACGGGTATTCCAGTCTTCAAAAAAGTTTATTAAATGTGGATTATTAACAAAGGTTGATACCATTTTACCGTACATTGCAAAGTAACTTTGCATTGAGAGTTGCTCGGTTTGTAGGTAACTTTGTGCTTCGTTTTCTATGTTTACTCTGGAGAGGTTAGCGATGTGTTTAACAAAAAAAATGGAGGTAATAATCAGTAAAATAGTAATTGTTCCACCGATCAATAATAATATTTTCTTCCGTAATGATAAATTATTCAGCATGGGTACACATATTTTTATTATTTAGTAGATTATATCTAATCATATCTCGTTGAAAATCTCTATAAAGTTAGATAGAAAGCAATAATTATGCGTTTAAAATTAAGGTTTATACAAAAATGGAAAATAAAATTAATAAATTAGTAGTACTAGGTGCTGGTTGGTTGGGTCAGGCTTTATGTTTAAGTGCAAAGCAAGTTAGTTGGCAAGTGCAAGGTACACATAGAAGTAATGAGCACAAATACGATTTCGAACGACAGTTTTTGCTAAAAGACGAGCAATTAACGCATCAAATTGACTTACAAGATGCTTACTGGGTTTGTGCTATCCCGCCGCGTAGTCGACACAGTGAAAGCAATTATCCGGAAACACTTACCGCAGCATTAAAACTTTCAAAAACGTTAAATGCAAAAGGCTTTTTATTATGCTCATCAACAGGTGTTTACGATCAAGAGGCTGGTGTATACACCGAAAGTAACGATATTTCATGCACTAACGAGCGACAAATAAAGCTTTATGAAGCTGAAGAACAAGTGCTTTCACAAGATGGAAAAGTGCTGCGCTTAGCTGGGTTATTAGGTCCAAATAGAGAACCGGGTCGTTTTGTTGCAGGTAAAGAGCTTAATACCTCAAGCCAGCAAGTAGTAAATATGGTGCATCAACAAGATGTAATTAATGCAATTTTTGCGGTTATAAAGCACTGGCAAGTGGGGCAAAATATTTATAATGTGGTTAATCCTTCGCACCCAACAAAAGCGGATTATTATGCCGAAAAATGCGTGCAACATGGCGGTGAACTACCTCGTTTTACCAGTAATGACAAAGCTGAGCGTAAAGTTGTTGGCTCAGCTATTGAGGCGTTAGGATTTAGTTATCGGTATGGTATTTAATGTATAGAAAGCTTTAGGATTAAAGACTGTTGTGGACTAAAGACTGGTGATTAGGTCGATACTGTAGATTAGAGAATAAATTTCCTATCATAACTAAGTTATCAATTTTGCGTAAATAAACTGTTAAAATTATGGATTTTGGGTAAACTTAGTTAGTTTGTATTAATTTTATCCATAATAAATGTTTTTTAACTGATTTTTTGATAATACGAGTGGCGCTAATTTGAGTGTATTAACCGACAGTAACTTTCCTATATTTTTTAGTGGTGCGCTATTAATGGCAATGATCGCCACTTTATTTACGATCAAAAATAATAGTATTAAATTTAGCTATTTATGCACTGCGGCTATTGGTTTGGCTATTCTAAGCAGTGGTACTGCTTGGCTTGCTATTTTACTCGCTTTTGGATTTTGCTTTCATTTATGGCAGGCTTTTGAGCGTAATAACTGGAGTATGATTATAGTAAGCGCCACGGCAGGTTTGTTGTTTGTAGTGCTATTTTCTGCATTTTTATTATTACAAGTGCCTTTATTTTGGGTAATACTGGCTATTTTATTATTATCTATAGTGGGTTTTATTAATGATGATTCACCTATTACAAAGACAATAGCCGAATTTGAGCCTGGGCAAGAAACATTTATTGAAAATTCACCATTAACAGCGTTTGCTGATAGAAAAACATTACGTCAAAGATATTATATGTGGCGTGGTGACAAGCAAATAAAAGCCACTTTGGTTGTTATTCGCTTAGAGGGGTTTGATGAGGTTAATCAGCATATTGGACGCAATTTTGGTGATTTACTGTTGGCGCAATCTGCTAATAGAATTAAAAATTTATTAGAGAGTGACGAAATAGTCGATTTAGGCTCAAAGGAGAAGCTGGCACATTTGGGTGGGCTTAACTTCGCATTTATTTGTAGTCTCGAAAATCAAAAATATCTTCATGAACAATTAATAAAACAAATATTAGATGCAACGCTTAAGCCTTTTAATGTTGCTAATTGCACGTTAGAAATAAAAGCGAGAGCTAGCTATGTTGATTGCGATGAGCAAGGCGATGACTTTGATAATTTAATTTCTTACGCTTACCTTGCACTAGATAGTCATCCGCAACGTCAAATTGTTGCATACCATAAGCAAATGACAGTTGAGCAGCAAGAACAGCAAGCTCGTTTAAAAGAGCTCGCTAATATCGACTTTTCGAGTGAGTTAGAGCTATATTTTCAACCTATCATTTGTAATGAGAGCGGTCAGATTGAATTTTTAGAGTTACTTCTGCGTTGGCAGCATCCTAAGCAAGGTATTTTATCAGCAAACCGATTTATTGATGATATTAGAATTGCAGGGCTAGCTTACCCATTAGCTACGTTTGTTATAGAGCGTGCAGCAGAGCTTGCAATGGCATTGAGAATGGAAGGTATTGCAATACCACTTAGTATTAACGTATTCGGTCCTGAAATGCTTAATGAAGAGTTTGTTGAGTTTGTTGATAAAGTGACAAGTAATCATCATTTAGAGGCAGGAGATTTAATTGTCGAATGTCCATTACATGTTTTTACCAGCTTAGATAATAAGGGTAGGGCAATGATTGCTCGCCTTAATAATATAGGCTTAAAAGTATGTGTAGATGGTTTAGGTGATAATCCCGTATTACTATCTAAGTTATCGAGTTTAGCCGTAGAGTATATTAAAGTGGCGCCGTCATTAACGGCTGATTTTAGCAATCAAAATAATATACGTAGTTTAGTAGGTGGTATGGTCGAAATGCATAACCAGTTAAAAACAAAAGTGATTTTTGAAGGTGTAGAAACGCTTGAGCAGCTTAAATTTGTTAAAAGCTTAAATGGATACGCGGCACAAGGTTATTACTATGGTCACCCACTGAGTAGTATAGGTTTAATGAGCTGGTTAAAAGAGTGGCGACTAGCTCAGAATTAAATATTATATTTACTTTGAAGATAACTATTTACGAGTGCACTAATTACTTGCCCGCAATGATCTATTCCACTATCTAATCCATTGGGATGTTGGCTTGGTGCTGCTTCGCTTAAGTGTAAATATTTAGATTGGCACTTTTTAGCGGCTAAATACACAAAATGCTCAGTGTCACTTACGCTAAAACCACTGCATATGTACGTACTTGCTGGCATATAAGCAATACTGCTTACATCAACTTCGACACCTAATGGGGCTTCATTAAAGCCGCTAAGTGCACTATTAATAGCTTGGGTGAGCGTTACTTCTCGTTTAATGTGTATTGACTGATAGCTTGTAAATTTAAAGTCTGCTTTAGCCATTTCATTAATAACAGCTTGATTGTTTTTTAGCTCGTGCAAGCCAATAACATGATAGTTATTTAAGTATTGTTCGTTGTAAGCATAACGAAAGCTATTGTCACTATGACGACCTTCAGGTTCTCTAAACCCAGCATGAGGACTAAAATTTATAGCATTGATAGGCGTGTTTTTATATTTGCTTAATGCACGGATAATACCTAGAGAGTTGTTATGTCCGCCGCCAATAATAATTGGTTCGAGTCCTGCTTTAAATATAAGGTTTAAAACGCTCTCTACGCGCTCATCAATGTATTGGCATAACTCTCTTAGTTTAGTAAGCTGAGATGGTTGCTGATTATCAAGTTGATTGCTTTGAAGCATTAAATTATCAACGTCAACTTCGCCAAGTAATAATACTTTTTGAGTGTTGATAAATTGGTTATGAGGTTGATTTAAAAACTGCTGTAAAAAAGCTGGCCATGCTTGGGTAGCACCACCATTACCTAAATTAGCTTTAGGACCTATATCCTCGCAAATACCAAGCAATACATAGCGAATACCAAACTGTGCGGCATCAATAAGTGCTTGTTGTACATTTACTTGCGTATCAAGCAAGGCCATTGACTGCCAAGCCTTAGTTTCGTTTTCGCGGCTAGAGCAAAGAGCTTTAACCGCGCTTTCGTCATATACTTTTAAGTGGGTGGTCACGTTAGACTTCTACGATTTCCAATTCCAATTCTTCAGCTGATAAAACGATGCCTGTGCTGTCAGCATAAATAAAGTCATCATCAAAAAACGACACACCAGCAAAGTTAACGCCAATAGCATCTTCGCCTGCACCTTCACTATCAGCCGCAACAGGAATAGAAGCTATTGCTTGGATACCTAAATCAAGTTCTTCAAGCTCATCAACATGACGTACCGCACCGTAAACAACAATGCCATTCCAGTTGTTTTCGCAAGCGAGTTCAGCTAATTCAATATCGATAAGTGCGCGGCGAGTAGAGCCACCCCCATCAATAAGAAGCACTAAGTCTGTACCATCTTGAGAAAGTAATTCGCGGATCAGTTCATTATTTTCAAAACATTTAACCGTTTTAATGCGACCACCAAAACTGTGTCGACCACCAAAGTTGATGAACATAGGTTCTAGCACGTCAACCACATCAGCAAAGTGGTCACATAAATCAGAAGTGCTGTAATCCATTATTTTACCCTCAAAAGATACATTAATTTATACCTCAGTATACCCTCCTTATATTCAATAACAACGACTTAATCGCAGTAAATTTAAGCAAAACAAGGGCTAAAACAATAATAGCAATAATAGTGTCTCAAAAGCGTCACTCAATTGTTATTTACGACATCTAAGCTAAATAAGTGTTCATATATTATGCAGCAAGGAGTAAGTGATGGATGACAATAGTATGTTAAAAAGAGTCGCTCAAATGGATGAACAGCTCTTTTTAATTTTGTTTAATTACAACTCACCTAAATGGGTTAAAACAATAGCACTTGGATTATCGAAAAGTGGCGATGGCGGTTTGTACTTATTTACTTGCGCTACTATTTGGTGGCTAGGTACAAACGAGTACCATCAGTTGTTACCCATGACTGTGCTGCTTGGATTTGTTATAGAAAGACCTATTTATTTATTAGCTAAAAATCGTTTTGCTCGTATTCGCCCATGTGATTGCTTGGTAACTAATGCTTATATAATACCAAGTGATAAGTTTAGTTTACCATCGGGTCACAGTGCTGCTGCATTTTTAGTTGCGATAATAATAAGCCATTTTTTCCCTGAATATACTTGGTTATTACTTGGCTGGGCTTGTGGTGTTGCTGTTTCTCGGGTTGTATTAGGAGTGCATTTTCCGGCTGATATTATTATTGGCGCCATTATCGGTAGCTCGTGTGGCTTACTTGCTTTAGCGCTGGTGATCCCCGTATGAAAATATTATACGGTATTCAAGGGACAGGAAATGGGCATATAACACGTGCGCGTGTAATGGCTAATTGCTTTAAAAAACTAGGTGTTGATGTTGATTATGTTTTTTCAGGTCGTGCTGAACAAGATTACTTTGATATGCAAGAGTTTGCTCAATACAGGCGTTTTCGCGGGTTATCTTTTAATACTACAAACGGTCAAGTTAACAATCTACAAACACTTAAAAATGCCCGTATATGTAAGTTGATAACAGATATAAAATCACTTAACGTAAAGCCGTATGACTTTGTACTAAATGATTTTGAGCCTATTTCTGCATGGGCAGCAAAGCGCGCTGGTGTTCCGGTTGTTGGCATTAGTCATCAGGCTGCATTTTTGTCAAATAGCGTACCTATGTTTAGCAAAGGCATTTTACGAAAATCGTTTATTAAATATTACGCCCCTGCGAATATATATCTAGGGGTACATTGGCAACCATTTGCAGATAATATTATTCCACCTTTTATTGCCAATCATCAACATGAAAACCCCGTTGCGGTAATAAACAAAGTATTAGTCTATTTACCATTTGAAAACCTAGACAGTATTATTGATTACTTAAAAGATTTTCCCGAAAAAGAATTTTACTGTTATCACCCAAATGCGCAAAACCAGTCAATAAGACATATTCATTTACGCTCGCCTTCGCGGGCTAGTTTTTTAAATGATTTATCTAATACAAGCGGTGTTATTGGTAATGCTGGGTTTGAACTTGCTAGTGAGGCGTTAAAGCTAGGTAAAAAATTATTGTTAAAGCCACTTAATGGACAGTTTGAGCAAGCAGCTAATGCACAGACGTTACTCGCTATGAGGATGGCGCATGTAATGAATTACCTAAACCCTCAAGCATTGGACGATTGGAATAGTGCACCACAAAATAAAAAAATTAATTACCCGAGTGATCCTACACCTTTAATTAGATGGCTTGTAAAAAAACAATGGGGTGATACGCAATCACTCCATAAAGGGTTGTGGGGGAGCGTAAACCTATAATGAAAGGGAGGCAGTGAATATAATGCATTAATTTTAAGCTGTGATTTACCAACTTAAAGTGCAATAAAACTTACGAGTAGTTTAAAGTTAAGGAACAAATTTTATTGGCACACTATCTTTATTATTTTTGTGCTCATTCACACGTTTTAAGTACTCATCCCACAATGTATCTTGTTGTTCTTGTAGTTTAGCAAAATACTGCCAGCTGAATAATCCGCTGTTATGCCCATCATCAAAGTCTAAACGAAGAGCATAGTGACCTACGGGCTCTATGTTTTTAATTTCGACGGATTGCTTGTTAAGCACCAACTTCATTGGGCCTGACCCATGTCCTTGCACTTCAGCAGAGGGTGAGTGAACGCGCAAAAATTCACACGTAAATACAGACTTGGTGTCATCGTCAAAGTAAACATCTAAGTTTTTACTTACGCTGTGGTAATGTACTTTTGTTACGTGTTTCATTTTTTATCTCATTAAAAAGCCCCCATAACGGAGGCTTTCAGTATAACTGTTTGTAACGTCAATTAAAGAATAAAGCGGCTTAAGTCTTCATCTTCAACAAGTGCACCTAGGTGTTTTTCAACGTAAGCTGCGTCAATTACAACCGATGAACCTGCTTTCTCTGATGCATCGTATGAAATTTCTTCCATTAACTTTTCCATCACAGTATGCAGACGACGAGCACCGATGTTTTCGGTTTTTTCATTAACTTGCCATGCTGCTTTAGCAATTCGTTCGATTGCATCTTCACTAAACTCAATATCAACTTGCTCTGTTTTAAGGAGCTCACGTTGCTGCTCTGTAAGCGAGGCATGTGGTTCAGTTAAAATGCGTTTAAAGTCATCAGCCGTTAGTGCTTCAAGCTCTACTCTAATTGGTAAACGGCCTTGCAGCTCAGGGATCATGTCTGATGGCTTAGCCATTTGAAAAGCGCCAGAAGCAATAAATAGCATGTGGTCTGTTTTAACCATGCCATGCTTAGTATTTACAGTTGAGCCTTCAATTAGTGGTAATAAATCGCGCTGAACACCTTCACGACTAACATCTGGACCTGAAGAATCGGCGCGCTTACAAATTTTGTCTATTTCATCAATAAACACAATACCGTTTTGTTCTACTGCAAAAATTGCCTGCTCTTTTAGCTCTTCTGGATTAACAAGCTTAGCTGCTTCTTCTTCCGTTAATAGCTTAAAAGCTTCTTTAATTTTAAGTTTACGCTTAGTACGTTTATCGCCGCCCATGTTCTGAAACATGCTTTGTAGCTGGTTGGTCATATCTTCCATACCAGGAGGCGCCATAATTTCTACATTTGGCTGGACTTGCGCTAAGTCAATTTCAATTTCTTTATCATCTAATTGACCTTCACGTAGCTTTTTACGAAACGCTTGGCGAGTTGAAGAATTATCATCAACTTGATTTTCGCCATATTGGTCTTTAGCAGGTGGCAACAGAGTATCTAAAATACGCTCTTCTGCAGCTTCTTCAGCGCGATGTTTAAACTTTTTAGTTTGTTGCTCACGCGTCATTTTTATTGAAACTTCCACTAAATCGCGGATTATTGTTTCAACTTCCTTACCAACATAACCAATTTCAGTGAACTTGGTTGCTTCGACTTTAATAAATGGTGCGTTAGCTAATTTAGCTAAACGGCGTGCAATTTCAGTTTTACCAACACCGGTTGGACCAATCATTAGAATATTTTTTGGGGTTACTTCGCCACGCAAATCATCATTTAGTTGCATGCGGCGCCAGCGGTTACGAAGTGCAATAGCAACAGCTTTTTTTGCATTAGCTTGACCAATAATGTGTTGGTCTAACTCGTGAACAATTTCTCTTGGGGTCATAGCAGACATAGCGGTTCCTATTATAATTCTTCGATAGTTTGGAAGTCGTTAGTGAATACGCAGATATTGCCTGCAATAGTGAGACTTTTTTCTACAATTTCGCGGGCACTTAAATCAGTGTTTTCTAATAAGGCCGTTGCTGCAGATTGGGCAAAGTTACCACCACTACCAATAGCAATTAGGTCATTCTCTGGTTGAACTACATCGCCATTACCGGTAATGATAAGGGATGCTGTTTCATCAGCTACAGCAAGGAGGGCTTCGAGTTTTCGAAGTGCTCGGTCGCTTCGCCAATCTTTTGCCATTTCAACGGCTGCTTTGGTGAGGTTACCTTGGTGCATTTCTAATTTGCTTTCAAAGCGTTCGAAAAGCGTAAAGGCATCAGCAGTACCGCCAGCAAATCCTGCGATTACTTTGCCATTATAAAGACGTCGAACTTTGCGGGCATTACCCTTCATTACGGTATTACCAAGTGAAACTTGGCCGTCACCGCCGATTACAACTTTGTCGCCGCGGCGTACACTTACGATAGTGGTCATGTTATTCCTCATCAGCGAGTTGCAGAGGCAACTCGTAAAAAACGATTATGATGAGGTTATATGGGTGAATGCTTTATTTTCAAGTCCAGCCCCAAATTCCACAGCCGACAATTCTTACTCGCTTGAGTTTATTTTTGTCACTTTCGGCATGGCGTTTGGTTTTATATGGACCTAGGCGAACTTTGTACCATTTACCATTGGTACCTGAGGCTTCTTTAATTTCAGAAATTAACCCAGCGAACGCAATTTTTGCTTTTAGCGATTCGGCTTGTTCGTGTGTTCTAAACGAACCACACTGCATGACATAAGGACCTTTTTGCTCAAGTTTTTTTACTTCAACTTGAATTTCATGGTTTCTGATTTCTTCAATAAACTCTGGTGTACGAGGTACTACAACTTTTACCGGAGGAACTGGGTTCGCTTGTTTTTCAACGAGTTTAGGATCGGCGTTACTTTTAATAAACCATAATCCATAGACAAATCCGCTTACCAATAAAATAGCTATAACCACTAAAATAATAGGAAATGGTTTTTTAGCGGGCGTTTGCTTATTATTTTTTCTGCTTGCTGGTTTTTTGTTTATGTAATCGTGCTGTGCCATAGCTTTATTTTGGCCTTAACCTAAATCATGTCTATAGGGTCTACATCTAGGCTCCAGCGAACTTTTTGTGCAAGTTTACTCGAACTTAAATAATCAACCATTTGCGCAAGGTACTGATGTAATATGCGGCGATCTTGCGCTTGAATATGTAATTGAAAACGATACATGCCTGCAACTTTTTCAAGTGGAGCAGGGATCGGACCGAGCAATTGTATACCAGATACCCCATTCACAGGAACCAAATCCGTCAAAAAATCGACGACTTGCTTAATACTATGTCCCTGAGCGCGAACTATTGCCATATTTGTGATGGGTGGTAGGTCGGCGTCATCGCGTTCACTTAGTGCAAAACGAGCAAAGTCTTGATAACCATTATTAACTAAATCTTGTAAAAGTGGGTGCTCGGGGAAATGGGTTTGTAGCAGCACTTGCCCAGGTTCGCCGGAACGTCCGGCGCGACCAGCTACTTGCGTAACAAGTTGTGCTAAATGCTCTGTCGCTCTAAAATCACATGAATATAAGCCGCTGTCTACGTCTAAAATAAGCACTAGGCTTACATCTGCAAAGTGATGTCCTTTAGCTAGCATTTGTGTGCCTACTAAAATACGCGCACCACCTAAATTTATTTCGTCGAGCGCTTTTTCAAGGCTGCCTTTACGGCGGGTTGAGTCACGGTCAATACGAGTAATAGGCGTATCGGGAAATTCGGTAGTTAAAAATTCTTCTATTTGCTCTGTGCCTTTACCATTAGGGAATATTTGTGTACTTCCACAATCAGGGCATTGATGAGGAACATGATATTGATCGCCACAGTGGTGACAGATCATTTGACCAATTGCCTTATGAAAAGTTGCGCTGGTACTGCAGCGTTTACATTCACTCAACCAACCACATTCATGACAAATAAGTGTTGGCGAAAACCCACGACGATTTAAAAACACCATTACTTGTTTGCCACGATTTAAATGCTGACGCATAGTTGCAAGGCTTGCATGAGCAATACCTGCTTGGTCGGGTTGTCCTTTCATATCGAGCAATTTAAATTGGTTATCGGTCGCTGTTTGAGCGCGCTCAGTTAGGCTTAATAATTGGTATTTATTATTTATAGCTTTATGGAGTGTTTCGAGCGCTGGTGTTGCGCTACCTAATATAAGTGGAATTTTATGTTGGTAGGCGCGATACGCTGCTAAATCGCGAGCGTGGTAACGCAATGTATCTTGTTGTTTAAATGAAGAGTCGTGCTCTTCATCCACTACAATCATGCCGAGCTTTAAAAATGGTAGAAAAATACTCGAACGTGTGCCAATCACTACTGCACAACTGCCTTTCTCGCAAAAACGCCATGTTTGTAACCGCTCGTTGTCGGTAAGGGCTGAGTGCCAAAGCATGATTGGCGTATCAGGAAAGCGGCGGCGAAAACGGTTAACTGTTTGTGGCGTTAAGCCTATTTCGGGTACTAATACGAGAGCTTGTTCGCCGCGTTTTAATACCTCTTCAAGGCATTGCAAATAAACTTCGGTTTTACCGCTCCCTGTAACACCTTCTAATAAAAAGCTGCTAAAACCTGTACTTTGATTTATTGCAGTACAGGCTACCGCTTGCTCTTTATTAAGTGTTGGCTTGCTACCAACAGTAGGAGCGACGCTTTGCCATTGGTTATCGTGTTCAATAGTTTGTGTTATTAGGTCTTTATCGATAAGGCTATCAATCGTTTTTTTACTAAATCCTAAAGCTTTTAGCTCAGTTAATGACGATTTACCCGATTGCGATAATTGCTTTAATAAGTTGAGCTGCGTTTTTGCTTTTAACGAAGGTACTTTGGCGCCTTTTTCTGTAAGTGCGACCATGTTAATACTGGTTTTATCTGGCGACTCACCTTGGCGTAATGCACTTGGTAATGCTATGTGGATAGTTTCACCTAGCGGATAACAGTAATAACGGGCAGTAAAACTAAGTAGTTCTATATGCTGCGATGATAAAATAGGGGTATCGTCAATAACTTCAAAAATACTTTTAATTTTGTTTTCAGGTACTTCAGTCGTGTTTTTGAGTGCCAGTACTACAGCAACTTTACGTTGATTACCAAAAGGCACTAAAACGCGCATACCAGGTTTTAAGTCTGAGGCAATATTAGTGAGTTGCTCGTCTATTTTATAATCAAAGGTGCGTGGTAGTGGAACCTTTATTGCAACTTCAACAAAACGCATAACAACTCTACCTATAAAATTAATGCTGTAATGTACTAAAAATATAGCTAAAAACCTACAAGCAAATTGTAGTCGCTTTAGTATTTGATTACTTTTTTAGCAAAAAATATAATTAAAACTTGTGTGCGGGGTTGTTGTTGGATAAAATCCGGCTCCAACAATTTGTTTTAACGACGTATGGTACCAAACTACGGGTTTGGAGAGCGATGCGGCCTTAACTAGAGGTTTCTATGAAAGAAGGTATTCACCCTAAGTACGAAGTAATTTCAGCAACATGTTCATGCGGAAATGAATTCGAAACAAGCTCTACTTTATGTAAAAACATTCACTTAGACGTATGTTCTGCGTGTCACCCGTTTTACACTGGTAAGCAAAAAGTTTTAGACACTGGCGGACGTGTTGATCGTTTCAACAAGCGTTTCGGTGCACTTGGTAGCAAGAAGTAATTATTGCTGTCTAGTTGAGAAAAGCACCTTAGGGTGCTTTTTTTATACCTATAATTTGTCTCATTTATTTATTTTTTTATTTTAATTATCCCCTTTCTTCTTCGTGTCACTATTTTCTGCTTTTATTATGAGTATGCATAAACCTCTGCAGACAAACTGCATAATTGTCTCTATATTTTTAATTATCTAATTTTAACTACGTTGTTAAATGCAGCTAACATGAAGATAAATGTTTTAAAAGTAACGATTTAAGTCATTTAATATGGTTTATATTAAAGTCTCAACTGCGCGCTACATCAAAAATCACAACACGCTAAAAGTGCTTTTAAAACTATATTTTAGATGAATTTTTGCTCATGAAATGTTGCTGTGTTTTAGCTGTTTTTTAAAAAAACCTCTTAAAATCAATGCATCTAGCAGATAACAGGATAGATCTGATATTACTTGGAATTTAAAAATAATAAGGGTATCGTAACCCAGACAACACCTCTCACTTTAACTTAAATTGCAGGATACAATCGCGTTATGTCAGACTTTCGTGAACAAGCACTACATTATCATTCTCATCCCGTTCCAGGCAAAATCAGCATTGAACTAACTAAGCCAGCTGAAACGGTTCAAGACTTAGCGTTAGCATATAGTCCAGGGGTTGCCGAACCTGTGCGTGAAATTGCCGCTGATCCTGCAAATGCTTACAAATATACCGGTAAAGGCAATATGGTTGCGGTAATTACCAATGGCACTGCCATTTTAGGGTTAGGTAATTTAGGTCCTCTTGCATCTAAGCCGGTAATGGAAGGTAAAGCTTTATTATTTAAACGTTTTGCGGGTCTAGATTCAATCGATATTGAAGTTAAGCACAAAACAACAGAAGATTTTATTAACACGGTTGCTAATATTGCCGACACATTCGGTGGTATTAACCTTGAAGATATTAAGGCGCCAGAGTGTTTTGAAATTGAAAAAGCACTCATTGAGCGCTGTAGTATTCCTGTTTTTCATGATGATCAACATGGCACTGCAATCGTTACCGCTGCGGGTATGTTAAATGCACTCGAAGTACAAGAAAAATCAATCGAAGATGCTACTATTGTATGCTTAGGTGCTGGTGCTGCGGCCGTTGCATGTATGGAGCTATTAATAAAGTGTGGCGCACTGCGTGAACACATTTACATGCTGGACCGCAAAGGAGTTATCCATACTCGCCGTGAAGATCTAAATGAGTATAAAAAATTATTTGCTAATAATACTGATAAACGCACATTACAAGATGTAATTGCAGATGCAGATGTATTCGTTGGTGTATCAGGTCCTAATTTATTAGGAGCTGAAGATTTAAAGCTTATGGCAGATAAGCCGGTTGTGTTTGCGTGCTCAAACCCTGATCCTGAAATTGATCCTGCACTTGCACACAGCGCACGCAATGATTTAATTATGGCGACAGGGCGTTCTGATTATCCAAATCAGGTTAATAATGTTTTGTGTTTCCCGTTTATTTTTCGTGGTGCGCTTGATGTACGCGCAAGTGCTATTAACGATGAAATGAAAATAGCAGCAGTAGAAGCTATTCGCAGCATTGCAAAAGAGCCTGTACCTGTTGAAGTGCTAAAAGCCGCTGGTGTAGATAAGCTAGAATTTGGTGCGCAGTATATTATTCCAAAACCAATGGACCCACGTTTATTACCACGCATAGCAAGAGCGGTTGCTCTTGCTGCTGTTGAATCTGGTGTAGCGCAAATTGAGTTGCCAGAAAACTATATGCAGTAAACCTATACAGTAGCGTTACACAGTAAAATTTAGTCATAAAAAAACCTCAGTAATTACTGAGGTTTTTTTGTTTTACTTTATCTATTTATTCGTCATCTAAAACAGGGACTTCTAACCCCATTTCTTGCATTATTTTTTTCACTTCTTCTGGTACTTTTTCTGCGTTATCTTTACGTAGGTCGTCGTCATTAGGTAACGGTTGACCTGTAAATGCATGTAAAAACGCTTCACATAATAACTCACTGTTTGTTGCATGACGCAGGTTATTAATTTGACGGCGAGTACGTTCGTCAGTTAATACCTTTAATACATTTAGTGGGATCGAAACGGTAATTTTCTTAACTTGTTCTGATTTTTTACCGTGTTCTGCGTATGGGTGAATATACTCACCATTCCATTTAGCCATAAGATGTATCGTTGCCTCAGATTATTAATTGCTCACACGGCATAAAAAGCGTGTGAATATGCGTGAAATTCTATCGATTTAAAAAAGATAGTCAAATACTTGTTGTTTAGCCATCTAGAGGTTTAAATGTTTTGACTTCTTAAATTGAATAAATTACTCTTTTAGACGTCTAAACATCCAAATTAATTAGGTGACGAATATGAGCGAAAAAAACAAAGCAACCATTGCAGTTCGTAGCGGTGTAGAAGCCGATAAACATCATGGAGCAGTGGTAGCACCAATTTATTTATCGACTACTTATTCGTTTGCCGACTTCGATACTAAGCGTGCATATGACTACGGTCGCAGTGGTAATCCTAATCGCGATATTTTAGCTGAGACGCTTGCAGAGCTCGAAGGTGGAGTGCGCGGCATAATTACAGCCACAGGTATGGCGGCTGTGCATTTAGCAACTCAGCTGCTTAATCACGATGATACATTAGTGATCCCACACGACTGCTACGGTGGAAGCTACCGTTTATTTACTTCGTTACAAAAACGTGGCTTGCTAAAGCTTGAAGTTTTAGATTTAACAAAGCCAGAAAGTCTTCAAAAAATATTAGCAATTAAACCAAAACTAATTTGGATCGAAACACCAAGTAATCCAGTGCTACGTTTAACTGACATAAAAGCAGTAACCGATATTGCAAAGCAATGCGGGGCATTAGTGGCTGCCGATAACACGTTCTTGTCGCCAGCCCTGCAAAACCCAATTAAGTTTGGTGTAGATATTGTGGTGCATTCAACCACTAAATATATTAATGGACATTCCGATGTTGTGGGCGGCGCTGTTATTACTGCAACACAAGAGCTTGGTGATGAGCTTGCTTGGTGGGCTAATAATATAGGTATTACAGGTGCTCCATTTGATAGTTATTTAACACTGCGTGGTTTACGTACTTTGAACGTGCGCCTAAGGCAGCACCAAGAAAATGCATTAGCAATCGCTAAATATCTTGAAAACTCTGAATTTGTTAGCCAAGTTTATTATCCTGGCCTTGAGTCGCATCCTCAACATGCACTCGCTAAAGCACAACAACTTGGCTTTGGTGGCATGGTTAGTTTTGATATTAAAGGCGACATAAACGATGCCGCAGCATTTTTAACAAGCTTACATGATTTTAGTTTGGCTGAATCACTTGGCGGGGTAGAGAGCTTAATTTGTCACCCTGCGACAATGACTCATGCAGCAATGGAGGAAAAAGCACGTTTAGAGGCGGGTGTTGGTGATACGTTGATTCGAATTTCGGTTGGTATTGAAGATATACAAGATTTACTCGCTGATCTGGAGCGTGTGTTTAGCCTTGTTAAACCAGGTCAACAGCTTAATGCCAATCGACTAGGTAAAGGTGCTGGGTAGTCTAACGGTAACGTTAAGCAAAGTGCTGCTCATCCTGCACTTTGGTAATTAGCACCCATAAAATGGATTGGTAGAATATGGTTAATTGCGTACATAAATTTGGTGGTTCGAGTTTGAGTTCGACCGAGCGCTATCAAAGCGTTGCAAAGATTATTTTAGCTCATACTCAATCTGGTGATTGTGTGGTGGTATCTGCATCAGGTAAAACAACTGATACTCTAGTAACGCTATGGCAAAGTTATCAGCAACAAGATATGCAAGTTGTGGCTGATATATTATTACAGCTAAGTAATCACCAAAGTGATTTGATTAAACAATTGTTACAAGCGGATCTTAAACGCAGTGCACTTAAAACATTAAATGAAGAATTAAGTTTAATTACAGAATTAGCTAAAAATAAGCAATTGCAAGAAGCTGTGTTACTCGCTCATGGTGAATTATGGTCGGCGCGTTTATTAGCAACTTATTTACAGCAACTAAATATTGATGCCTGCGCGCAAGATGCTAGAGAGTTATTTTCTTTAAATAATGGGCAACTATTACATACACAAAATGTTAAGCAATGCAGCGACTTAATCGATCATAGTAAAATTAACGTAGTAACAGGATTTATTGCTAAAAATACTAATGGCGATACTGTAACGTTGGGCCGTAATGGCAGCGATTATAGCGCGACCTTATTAGCAAATTACTGCAATGCAAAGCAAGTATGCATTTGGACTGACACTCAAGGCGTGTTTAGCGCCGATCCTCGTAAAGTTAGTAAAGCGATTAAATACGCTAAAATATGCCGAGGGCAGGCTAATTTATTAGCCAGATTGGGTAACCCTGTACTTCACGCAAAAACGTTATCTCCACTTAAAAATACAGATATAAAACTGGCTGTTCGCAGTAGTTTTGACGTGCAAGCAGGTCAAACAGATATTGTAAAAGAGGGTAGTGTTAAACAAAAGCGCTTTATAACAACGTTACATAATGTGGACTTATTAACGATTGATGAGCTTAGTGAAGGAGAGGTTGCAGATATCAGCCAGCTTATTCAGCATAGCCTTCATCATTTCAATCAAAGTGGGGAAACTTATTTAATCGTACCTGCTGCTGCAACAAATCAGATTGTAAGTTATTTTTCAGGCAGAGCTAATATTAGTGAGTCGAATTTAAATGGTTGTGCGGTTATTGCATCAGAGCAAGATATTAATGCGTTGAACTTACAAGCTCTCGATGTATTAAATCAACAAAGCATTAAGCCTAGGTTTGTTCATCAAGGGTGCGGCTATGCACTGTTGCTGACTGATCAACTTATTGATAGTGATGTACTGAGTATATTGCACGACCAACTGATAAATAAAGGTCAAGAAATAGCATTAATAGTGGCAGGGCTTGGCAATGTAGGTAAGGTTTTTATTGATCAGTTGTCTTCGCAAATTAAACGCTTGCCAAATGATTATAGTATTAAACTGGTAAGTTTAGTTCGCTCAACACAAATGCTATTTAATGCCAGTGGTATTAATACCCAGCAGTGGGATACGCAATGGCAGCATGAAGCATGCAAATATAATAAGTCTGATTTATTACATGTGATTAGTGAGCTCGATTATGAGCATAAAGTTGTTATAGATATAACTGCTAGTGAACAATTTAGTTTGTTATACACAGACTTTGTTGAGCGTGATTGTCATTTAATTAGTGCTAATAAATATGCCGGTACAGCACCTACTACATGGTATGAGTTGTTACGTAGTCGTATAACAGATAAAAATTTGCATTGGCGTTACAACACAAGTGTAGGTGCTGGTTTACCTATTAATTTTGCGTTAGCAGATTTACAAAATAGTGGCGATAAAATAACGCGAATCGAAGGTGTTTTTTCGGGTACTTTGTCGTGGCTATGCAGTAAATATGATGGATCAAAAGCATTTTCTGATTTGGTAATTGAAGCGCAAAACATGGGATTTACAGAACCCGATCCGCGAGAAGACCTGTCAGGTCGAGACATGCAACGTAAGTTACTTATCTTAGCGCGAGAGCTAGGTCTTAAGTTAGACCTTAATGATATAGAGCTATCTGCACTTATGCCTGACAAATTGGCTAAAGGTAGCTGGAAGGATTTTATTGATCAAAAAGATGAGTTAGATTCTTTTATACAAGTACACGCGAGTAAAGCACAATCACAGCATTCAGTGCTTCGTTACACTGGCTTACTAGAAATAGAGCAAGGAAAAGTAACTGCAAAAGTGGGAATAGCTTACGTGGCTGAAGGTCATGCTTTAGCTAACTTAACGCCAGGGGATAATATTTTTGTGATTAATAGTAAATGGTACCGCGATAACGCACTCGTTATTCAAGGACCAGGCGCAGGAAAAGAAGTAACTGCAGCGGGTATTCATTCGGACTTATATTGGCTTGTTCAAAACTTAAAGTAAGCTTTATATAAAGCCTATACAAATAAAAACGGCAGCCTAAATTGGCTGCCGTTTTTGTTTAAAAAAACTATTTAGAATAGCTCTTCTTCTGTTTTTGTATTTTCCTCAAAAACATCAGTAGGCTGCGACATAACGTATTTAGTCGGTGCAGTGCCTTTTTCAAAGTATTCAAAACGGCTAGTATAGTCGTTTTTATGGCTTAGCAGACCTGTTGCTAAATCAATCCTGATAGATACAAGTCCTTCTGGCGGTTCTATAGGTGCCTCTGGTGTGCCTTCAAGTGCAGCTTTCATGAATTCAACCCAAGCCGGTTGAGCTGTTTTAGCACCAGATTCAGCACCTGATATTTGATTCCCACTGAGATTGCTGTTGTAAGCTGTTCGACCTAGAGAGTTACCTGGATTATCGAACCCAACCCAAACCGAGGTAAGTACATTATTATTAAAGCCACTGAACCAAGTATCAACAGAGTCATTGGTTGTTCCTGTTTTACCTGAAAGATCACGGCGTTCTAGAGCCTGAGCTCGCCAACCTGTACCACTCCAACCAGTGTTATGCGCCCAACTACCACCACCCCAAACTGCACTGTTCATTGCATCTGCAATTAAAAATGCATTTTGTTTAGAGATTACTCTAGGTGCACATTTGATTGGTTGAGTAACTTCATTACTTCCACTGCTTTGTGTTGTTAGGTTGCTAGCACTTACTGCAGATTCATTCATGTCTTCATCGCATGCAATAGCAGGATTAGTTTTAAATAATACATTGCCGTAAGCATCTTGAATTTCAGAAATAAAGTAAGGTTCTATTAAATGCCCACCATTTGCAAAAGCGCTCATACCACGCGCAAGCTCAAGTGGTGTAATAGATGCACTACCTAAAGCAAGTGATTCACTGCGATTAATATCTGAATTTTTAAAGCCAAATTTTAGTAAATGATCTGCAGTACGTTGAAGCCCTACACCACGAAGTAAACGAATTGAAATAACGTTTTTAGATTGCGCTAGGGCACGGCGAATACGTATTGGACCATTATAAATAGCAGGACTGTTTTCTGGACGCCATGCTACGCCTTGGCCTTTATCCCATAAGTTTATAGGCGCATCGTTTAATATAGACGCAAGGGTATAGCCCTTTTCAAGCGCTGCTGAATAAATAAAAGGTTTAATGTTTGAGCCTACCTGGCGTTTAGCTTGAACTGCACGGTTGTACTGGCTTTGTTCAAAGCTATAACCGCCAACTATTGCTTTTATGCGCCCATCTTCTGGAGCAAGCGACACAATAGCACTAGAGGCTTCTGGTATTTGGCTAAGTAAATAACTATCGTCGCTATTTTTGCGAAGCCATATTTGCACACCCGGTGTTAATATATCTGATGCAGTTTTAGGGGCAAAACTTTGGCGATAACGAGTGATGTATTTACGAGCCCATTTTAAATTATCCCAAGTAAGGGTCGTAACCTCACCATCTTTAAGAATCACATCAGCAGTTTTTTCATTAACAGCTAATACAACAGCCGCCTTTAATGGACCAATTTCTTTTGTGCTTTTTAATTCACTCAGTATTTGTAATTTATTTAAAGCGGGTTGTGTTTCGGATTCCCATAAAACTTTAACCGGTCCTCTGTAGCCATGTCGCATATCATAGTTATGTAGGTTATTAACGAGTGCAGTTTGTGCAGCTTGTTGTACTCGAGATTCAACAGAGGTAAATATTTTATAACCTGAGTTATATGCTTTATCGGCGCCATAACGAGCGACCATTTCAGCACGTACCATTTCAGAAATGTAAGGGGCGTACAAATCAATTTCAGCGCCATGGAAATAAGCCGTAATAGGTTGGCTTTTCGCATCATCATATTGTGATTGCGTAATATAGTTTTCAGTTAGCATTCGACCAAGAACAACATTTCGACGAGACTTTGCGCGTGTAGGGTTACGAATAGGATTGAGAGCAGAAGGTGCTTTTGGTAAGCCTGCAATCATCGCCATTTGGGCAAGTGTTAAGTCTTTTAATTCTTTTCCGTAATATACTTGTGCTGCTGCACCAATACCAAAAGCACGATTACCCAGTTCTATTTTATTTAGATAAAGCTCAAGAATTTCGTCTTTAGTTAATAATTTTTCAATATGCAGAGCTATAAATATTTCTTTTACTTTACGAATATATGCTTTTTCTCGGGTTAAGAAAAAGTTACGCGCTAGCTGCATAGTAATAGTACTTGCACCTTGTTTTTTTTCACCTGTAGAAATAAGTACTAGTGCGGAGCGTATTATTCCTATTGGATCTATACCAATATGATCGTAAAATCGGTTATCTTCAGTCGCTAAAAAAGCATTGATTAAAGGTTTTGGTATTTCATCTATAGTGACTGGAATGCGCCGCTTTTCACCAAATTGATTGATCAAAAGACCATCTTTAGTGAATACTTGCATGGGAGTTTGTAATTGTACGTCTTTTAAAACTTGCACACTGGGGATATCAGGTTTAACGTAATAATAAAGACTGATTAAAGTAATTAGCCCTAAAATCGTGCAAATGATAAAGAATTGTAAAGTTCGTTTTAATAAAATCACTTATATTTCCCTAAATAGGCTCCCAATTATGTATGGAGACTGCTAGTATATATTGATTAAAAAATGAATAATATTTTTTAAGATAACAATTATAACTTGTTTATTATTAAAACAAAGGTCAAGTTGCAAACATGCTAAGTCAACTATTTCAAAAGCCGTCAAAGATGATGGTAGGAATTGATATTGGATCGCACTCTATCAAAGCGGTGCTTTTAAGTGAAATTGAAACTGGATTTCGACTAGAAGCGCTTGCAATTGAACCCATGCCTAAAGGCGCAATGAGCGAGCGAGCAATTCAAGATATTGAAGCGATTGGTAATATAATAACTAAATTAAAAAGAAAACTGCCTAAATCGCTAAAATCTGCGGCTGTTGCAGTTTCGGGTCAAACCGTTATTACGAAAGTCATTTTCATGGATGTATCATTAACTGATGCTGAACTCGAATCACAAATCGAGATTGAAGCCGATAGCTTAATTCCATACCCACTTGATGAAGTGAGCCTCGACTTTGAAAGGCTTTCAACAAACGAAGCTGATCCAAGCAAAATGAATGTATTACTTTCAGCTGCGCGAACAGAAAGTATTGAAGCGCGTGTTGGTGCTTTAGAGGTTGCCGATTTGGAAGCAAAAGTTGTTGATGTAGAAAGCTATGCTCTTAGTCGCTCTATGGATATTTATTATCAGCAATTACCTACTGATGCATTTAATAAATGTGTTGCTGTGGTTGATATTGGCGCAGTGTTAATGCTTGTTAGCGTTGTGCAAGGTGGTGAAACTATATACACCCGAGACCAAGTTTTTGGTGGTGATCAATACACAAACAGTATTGTTGCATATTATAATAAAGGGTTTGATGAAGCTGAAATAGGTAAAACATCTGGTGACTTACCTCCTAATTATACCTTTGAGGTGCTAGCTCCTTTTCAAACATCATTGCTTCAACAAGTACGCAGAGCAGTTCAAATGTTTTTAACAACTAGTGGCAAAGATCAAATTGATTATATTGTTTTAACTGGCGGGACTGCCATGATTAATGGCTTAGATCGCTTGTTAATAGAAGAGCTTGGTATCCATTCTGTTGTAGCTGAACCGTTTGTTAATATGGAGGTTGCGCCAAAAGTTGACCGCAATGTGATGAAACGACACAGAACGCAGTTTGCTATAGCCACAGGATTGGCTTTAAGGAGCTTTTCATCATGCCATATATAAATCTACTACCTTGGCGTGAGCTGAAACGCGAAGAGTCAAAAAAGAAATTCTTTACTATATTAATTGCAATTGTGATTTTGTGTTTTGCAAGTATGTACTTACTAAGTGCGATATATGCAGGATACAAAGACGGGCAGAATATAAAAAATAATTATCTAAGTGCAGAAATTGGCACATTAGATAAAAAAATAAGTGAAATAAGAGAGCTGGATAAAAGAAAAGAAAATTTACAGCAACGCATGCGCTTAATTGAAGAGCTACAAAGCAGTCGTAACTTAGGTACTCAAATAATGGATGAAGTGGCAAAAATAGTGCCAGGAGGCGTTTATTTAACTAAGCTTGAGCGTAGAGGTAATCAAATTCATGTATTAGGACGCAGCGAGTCTAATAACCGTTTATCAACGATGCTTCGTCAAGTACAAGGTTCATATTTATTAGAACGTCCTATAATGCAAGGTATTGTTGCAGGCGACGAGTCTTCGCGTTTACTCAGCGATTTTAATATGGAATTTTATGTAAAACCATTTAATAAAATTGGTGAGGTTTCAGATGAGCCTTAATTTAAAAGCGTTTAGCGAAGTTGATTGGAATGAGATTGAGCTTGATAATATAGGTGAGTGGCCTATTGTCGTAAAAGTTATATTTTGCTCTTTTATTGCTGCTTTAATATTGTATTTCAGTTATAGCTTTTTAGTTTCGGATGAAATTGATAGTTATCATAATGCCGTAGCAAAAGAAGTTGAGTTACGTACTACGTATCGAACAAAGTATGCCGTGGCAAGTAAACTTGAAATATATCGTGAACAAATGGTTGAGATGGAAGATAAGTTTTCTCAACTATTAAAGCGCTTACCAACATCAGATGAAACTCCTGGTTTATTAGATGACTTATCGTATGTTGGTACTACAAGCGGATTAACATTCTTAAAAATTGGCTGGCTTCCAGAAGTAGAAAAAGAATTTTATACTGAGCTACCAATTAAAATTGAAGTAGTCGGGACTTATCATAATTTTGGTGAATTTGTAGGGAAAGTAGCTCAGCTTCCTCGTATTGTTAGCTTGCATGATTTTTCTATTTTATCATCGGGCGATAAACAACTAACATTTAGCGTAGTAGCAAAAACATACCGTTATGAAGAAGGGGTGAAAAAATGAAACTCCTCCCTTTAATACCAATATTAGTATTAGTACTGAGTGGTTGTAACGACGACACCTCAGAGCAAAAAGAGTTTATTGATCAAGTAAAAGCGAGTACAACACCTAAAGTTGATGCGATACCTGATCTTATAAAATTTGAGTATTTTGAATATAGTGCAAAACAGTTGCGTAGTCCGTTTGTGGCACCGCAACCAGAAATAATTCAAAATAAACTTACGCAAGTTAAAAATTGTTTGCATCCAGATCCTGAGCGTAGGCGCGAGCCTTTAGAAAAATACCCGTTAGATAACTTAGCAATGAAAGGCACTATGGGATCTAATGGACAAGCTTGGGCACTTATTACTGCCGCTGATGAAACTTTACATCGTGTGACTGTTGGAAACTACTTAGGCAGTTATGATGGAAAAGTAAGATTAGTAAATAGTGATTACATTGAATTAGTCGAATTAATCCCTGATGGGTCTGGTTGTTGGAAAGAACGCCTGACTAAATTAGAAATGCTAGAGGCGGCAACAGATGGCGCAAATTAATAATAAAAAAGGTAAAAACAACATGTATAAGGATGTACTTTGGCTTAATCGCATTTCGCGAGTTCTATTTGCCATGTTAACTCTCGTCGTAGCAAATTCGGTTATTGCTGCGCCATTACTTTACGATGTTCGTTACAACCCATTGCTTAAGGGCGAAACAGAATTGCAGTTAGTCTTCGATGAAGAATTAACCCAAGAGCCAACAATACAAGTATTTAATAGCCCAGCTCGAATTGAGATGCTATTTAGTACAGCGCAATTAGAACAAGGTTTAGAAAGTGTTCCTGTAAATCAAGCCGGAATTACTAATGTTACTAATGTCATTACTGATAATGGCTTAAAAGTAACAGTGAACCTTGATAGATTAAAAATTTATGAAACTGAAGTCCAAAACAACTTAGTTTCTTTGCGTGTTTCTGATAACCCATTAACTGAGCAATCGGTGGGTAATGAAAGTAGCGACTCAACAGAGGTTGCTGGTAATTATATTAACCGTATTCAATCTATTGATTTTCGCCGTGGAGAGAAAGGGGAAGCTAAGGTCCTTGTATTTTTACAAGACACTCAGGCTGCTATTGAAGTTCATGAAAGTGGCGGCAAAATTATTGCTGATTTTTACCACACAGATATTTTAGATGATTTACTTTATGAATTAGATGTTTTGGATTTTGGTACGGTTGTAAGCAACATCGAAACGTTTAAAGAAGATGGGTTTAGCCGAATAGTGATAGAGCCAAATTCAGCGTTTACTTTTACTTATCAGCAAATAGATAGCATACTTACTCTTACAGTAGAAAAAGACGAAACACAAAATGCCTACTTAGATGGCGGTAAAGAATATCAAGGTCGTCCAATGACCTTAAATTTCCAAGATATTTCTATTCGTGCTGTGTTACAAATTATTGCAGGTTATAACGACTTTAATTTAGTTACCAGTGATTCTGTGACTGGTAATATTACACTTCGCTTAGATGGCGTACCATGGGATCAGGCTCTAGATGTTGTATTGAGAATTAAAGGTCTTGATAAGCGTATGGATGGTTCTATTTTAATGGTCGCTCCGTCAGAAGAGCTTGCAGCACGTGAAGCTAAAGATTTAAAAGCAAAACAAGATGTTGAAGACTTAGAGCCGCTTTATAGTGAATATATTCGTTTAAATTATGCCAAAGCTGAAGATTTCGCTGATTTATTAAAAACAGATATAAACAGTATTATCAGCCCACGCGGTAGTGTTTCAGTTGATAAGCGTACAAATACATTATTGCTTAAAGATACGGCTAAAAGTATTGAGAGCATTCGTAAAATGATTGAAGTACTTGATATCGCCGTAAAGCAGGTTGTTATTGAGGCGCGTATGGTAACCGTACGCGACAACGTAACAGAAGATATTGGCGTACGTTGGGGCTTTAGCGACCAACAAGGCAGTGACGGTATATCTGGTTCGCTAGAAGGTGCTGAAACCATTTCTAACGGTACTATTCCAAGTATATCAGATAGATTAAATGTGAACTTACCAGCCTCTAGTGGTTCCGCTGCTAGTATAGGAATGCATATTGCTAAACTTGCTAATGGTACTTTAATTGATTTAGAACTAAGCGCGCTGGAAGAAGAAAATAAAGGCGAAATTATTGCTAGTCCTCGTATTACGACGGGTAATCAACAAAAAGCGCGTATAGAGCAAGGTACCGAAATTCCTTATGTAGAATCTGCGTCAAGCGGTGCAACAACAGTTAGCTTTAAAAAAGCAGTACTGAGCCTGCAGGTAACGCCTCACATTACTCCAGACAATAAAGTAATATTAGATCTTATTATTACTCAAGATACTCGAGGTGATACAGTTGCAACCGGTACAGGTGATGCCGTGTCGATTGATACACAACAAATTGAAACCCAAGTGTTGGTTGATAACGGTCAAACAGTAGTGCTTGGGGGAATATTTCAGCAACAAATAATTAATGCTACGAGTAAAGTACCAATTTTAGGTGATATTCCTTACCTTGGAAGATTATTTAAAACGACAAGTGAGTTTAACGAAAAACGTGAATTACTAATTTTCGTGACACCAAAAATACAAATCGATTAAAATACAGTACTATTTTGTTAACTAATGGGCGATTATTTATATTAATTGCTCGTTATATAGCTTTTTATGCTAATTGACTTGAAATACCCCCTCAATTACTGAGATAATCCCCTCCTTAATTTTGGGGCCAGGTCGTTAGGCGGGGTTTTATTTCTAATTTTAGAGTTCGTTTGTACTAAAAGATATGGCTGAGAAACGTAATATATTTCTAATTGGCCCCATGGGGGCTGGAAAAAGCACAATTGGTCGTCACATTGCCGATCAATTACACCTTGAATTTGTTGATTCTGATCAAGAAATCGAACGCCGTACCGGTGCAGATATTGCCTGGGTGTTTGATCTTGAAGGTGAAGAAGGCTTTAGACTTCGTGAAGAATCTGTTATTGGCGACTTAACCGAAATGCAAGGTATTGTACTTGCAACCGGTGGTGGTTCAGTAATGAGTAAAGAAGTTCGAAACAAGCTTTCGGCTCGTGGTATCGTTGTATACCTAGAGACACCTATTGAAAAACAAGTTGCACGCACACAACGCGACAAGCGTCGCCCATTACTGCAAACTGAAGAAGCACCTCGTGATGTATTAGAGCGCTTAGCAGAAGAACGCGAACCGTTATATAAAGAAGTGGCTGATTTTGTTGTACGCACTGATGAGCAAAGCGCTAAAGTTGTTGCTAACCAAATCATCGAGAAACTAGATTTTTAAAAACCAATAATAAAAGGAACAACTGAGCATGCTTGAATTAACTGTTAATTTGGACGAGCGAAGTTATCCTATTTATATTGGTCAATCTGCACTTCAAGATAATGGCCGCCTAGTTCACCACGTTGGTGATTGTCGGCCTATCATCATTACTAATGACACAATAGCGCCTTTATATTTGCAAGGCTTACTTGATTCATTAGACGAATTAAATCCACTCTCTTTTATTATTCCTGATGGTGAGCAATACAAGTCACTAGAATGGTTTGAAAAAATATCTGCATTTTTACTTCAAAATAATTGCGGTCGCGATACGTGCTTAATTGCATTAGGCGGTGGAGTAGTGGGTGATTTAACCGGTTTTGTTGCAGCGTGTTATCAACGCGGTGTGCCGTTTATTCAAATTCCAACTACATTACTATCTCAAGTTGATTCCTCTGTTGGTGGTAAAACAGCTGTAAATCATCCATTAGGTAAAAATATGATTGGGGCTTTTTATCAGCCACAAGCCGTTTTTATCGATACACAATCACTCCACACTTTACCAGCAAGAGAGTTTGCTGCGGGCATGGCTGAGGTTATTAAGTATGGGCTGATTTATGATACTGAGTTATTTGCTTATTTAGAGAAAAATGTAGAAAGCTTACAGCAATTAAATGAAGTGTGTTTACAGCACATTATTTTTAGATGTTGTGAAATTAAAGCATTGATTGTTGCTCAAGATGAGAAAGAACATGGTATTAGAGCGCTTTTAAATTTAGGCCATACATTTGCGCATGCGATTGAAGCACAAATGGGATATGGTGTTTGGCTACATGGTGAAGCTGTAGCTACAGGAATGGTGCTTGCTGCGCAACTTGCTCATACACGTCAGGGCTTAACAGTTGACGAAGTAGCACGTATTGTTGATGTTATTGCACAGTATAACCTGCCAACCACAATACCAGCAGAAATGACGAGTGAGCAGTTTTTAACGCACATGCGTAAAGACAAAAAGAATAAAAAAGGTACAATCCGTTTTATTCTACCTACCCAATTTGGACAATGTGCATTAGTCGATAATGTATCTGATGACCAAGTAAGAGCCTTAATCGAGCAATAAATGCAGCTACAAATTTTACCAAGCCGTGCGGCTTTGGTGGATAGAATTGCACTGCAATTCGAGTATGGGCAAAACTTCATTGTTTTATTAGGTACTTCTGGGCTCGGCAAAAGTTATATGCTCGAAACCTTTATTACCGATAAGTACAACGACTTTAATAAAGCGTTTGTACAAATAACCGCAAAAATGACAGATGCTCAGTTAATGAGTGACTTGTTAGAGCAAAGCTTTAATGCCCCTCTGGTTGATCATAGTTTAAGTTTATCTGAAAATTTTTATCAATTATCTCAGCAACAATCATGCGGATCTTGTCTGTGGGTGCTTGATGGTGGTCGACATTTATCAGATGAGTTTTTGATTGAGCTAGAATTACTGGCAAAAAGTAGCCCAAGCACTTTGTATATTATGCTCGCTTCACCATCAAAATTGCCTTTAAATAATGCCGTAGAAATTTACTTAGAGCCACTTACCCTTAGTGAAAGTAAACAATTGTTGGGCTGGTATTTTACAGATTTACCTTATGATGAAGACCCTGTATTTCAGGCTTTTTTAACTGAGGCACGCGGTAATCCAAGTTTACTATTAGCCTGGCAGGCTAATGAGCATGTTGTGGATGTAGTTATAAAAGATAAAGTGTCATGGCGTTTACACTTAATTGTTTTAATGTTTATTATTATGTTTTTGATTATAGGTTTTCTATATAAATCAGATATGACGCAATGGTGGCAGCAATACTATGAGCAAGAAGATATTGAAGTCAGTACAACGGTTATATCCGCTAAACAAATTAATGAACAACGACTAGAAAAAGATGAGCTTAAAAGTACGGTTGTAGAACCTGCTGAGCCTAATATAGTAAAGAGTGAAGGTGCCATTGATACTAAACGTCACCACAATGATGTGCCAGCAATAATGCAAAGTTTAGATCTCAGCGTACACGCTCAGCAGTTAGACATTAGCAAAGAAGAAGTAGAGCCTGCTGCTACAATCGATCTTGAAATAAACAAAGAGGTTGTGAATGTATCTACTCAACCTAAAAATAATCCCCTGAGTGCTTGGTATCAACAACAACCAGAGGCTAATACAGTAATTCAATTATTGGCTGTTACTCAACAGCAAGTTAGTGACGAATTTATTGCTCAACATAAATTACAAAAAATTGCTCATACTTATCAAACAAAAAGAAATAACCAAGTTTGGTGGGTAATAACATTAGGAAGTTTTACTAATTTAAGTGATGCTAAACGGGCTATGAAAAACTTGCCGGCTGGTATTTTAAAGAATAAGCCTTTCTATAAAAAAATTAGTAAAATAAAACAAGAAATAACACTACTTGATCAGTAAATTAAACTGCTTTAGTGTAAAATCGCGCAACACCGAATTGAAGTAAAGAGCCCAATGCAGCAAAAGAGTAGAGCCTTCCTTAAATGGGCTGGCGGAAAATACAGTCTAGTTGATGATATTAACGCGCGATTAAACCAAGCAAGTAAGCATGCTGATACTTTGGTTGAACCTTTTGTTGGTGCTGGCTCTGTTTTTTTAAATAGTAATTTTAAACATTATATTCTTAATGATATTAATGCTGATTTAATTAATTTATATAAAGAGCTCAGAGATTCACCCGATGAGTTTATTAGCGACGCTAAAAAATTATTTGTAGATTTAAATAACCACCCTGACGCTTATTATGAATACCGTGTGCAGTTTAATCAAAGCCGCGATATATACGAACGCTCTATGTTATTTTTATATATGAATAGGTATGGCTACAACGGTCTGTGTAGATATAATTTAAAAGGTATTTTTAACGTACCTTTTGGAAAATATAAAAAACCTTATTTCCCTGAAAAAGAAATGTACTTTTTTGCTAAAAAAGCCCAGCAAGCTACATTTACATGTCTAGACTACGATGACGTGTTTAAATTAGTACCTGAGAATGCAGTTATATATTGCGACCCACCTTACGTGCCGTTAAGTAAAACAGCGTCGTTTACCTCTTATGCAAAAGGGGGCTTTAATTTAGATGACCAAGCTAATTTAGCTAATCTAGCTGAAAAGGCTGCGTTTGAAAATAATACACCAGTGCTTATATCTAATCACGATACAGTATGGACTCGAAAAATTTATAGCCAAGCTTCGCTCGACCAAATTCAAGTAAAGCGCACTATTAGTCCTAAAGGCGGGTCTCGTAACAAAGTTGATGAGTTAATGGCAATGTATTTACCACTAAAGAATCAATTGCGTAAACCTAAAATACAAAAGTTATAATTAAGTATAATCGCAATTATAATAATTGAAGATGGAAAGTGCAGTTTTAAGTCTAAACTGCGTTTGTATCTGATTAAATATAAATTATTGCTAGCGCAATTTTAATGCGCTAAACATTATAAAATTATTTAAAATAATGGTTTTAAAGATGGGGTCTTTTTTGAGTCTTCAGAGCTAGTAAGTAATTCTAATAGATCAAGATAGTGAAATTGTGCACTACGGCTATCACCTGTTATCCACGAAAACCAAGATGAATCATCTTCAATTTTTATACATGCATGAGCAGTATTTTGAACACTGCTAGCTTGCTCTTGGTTATGGCAATTATTTACAGAGCTTAATTCTTGCTTTGTAGTTGGAGCAAAGCTAAATGCTCCAATAAATAATAATGCCGACGCAATTAATATCCCAGCTTTAAATGCACGCATAAATAAATCCAATAATTTGTTACTTTTTTAAGCATAACAAATATCGGTTAAATAACAAACTTAAATTTAGCTGAATATACTGAATAATTATAAAAAATAATGACTTAACTATTAAATAATTAACTTTAAAACTAATAATATTTCGCTCTGGTGACTTGGGTAACATCACTAATTAAGTTACATTAACGAATATATTACTGATTGATGGATTAACTATGTTTACCCCAGAACAAAAATATTTGATTGCCCCTTCAATTTTATCTGCTGACTTTGCAAAACTAGGTGAAGACGTCGATAAAGTCTTAGCAGCTGGTGCTGACGTGGTTCACTTTGATGTAATGGATAATCACTATGTACCTAACCTTACAATTGGTCCTATGGTGTGTAAAGCACTAAGAGATTACGGCATTACAGCCCCTATCGACGTACACTTAATGGTTAAACCTGTAGATAGTCTTATTCCGTTGTTTGCAGAGGCTGGCGCATCAATTATTACTTTTCATCCAGAAGCCAGTGAGCATGTAGATCGTACAATACAGTTAATTAAAGATCACGGCTGTAAAGCCGGCTTAGTGTTTAACCCAGCTACAAGCCTAAGTTATTTAGATCATGTTATTGATAAGCTAGATACCATTTTACTTATGTCGGTTAACCCAGGTTTTGGCGGGCAAAGCTTTATCCCTCATACGCTTGAAAAATTACGCCAAGCTAAGCAACGCATTATTGAATCGGGTCGAGATATTCGCTTAGAGGTTGATGGTGGTATTAAAGTCGATAACATTGCAGCCGCAGCACAAGCGGGTGCGGACATGTTTGTCGCAGGCTCAGCTATTTTTAACCAACCAGATTACAAGGTTGTGATTGATCAAATGCGTGAACAGCTTGGAAGTGTTAAGTAATGAAATACGATATAGCCTTATTTGATTTAGATGGTACTTTGGTTGATAGCGTTTACGACTTGTATATTGCTATTAACCTAACCTTGAGCGGTCTTGCTTTCCCTATTGTTAGCCAACGCTTGGTTGAAAGCTGGGTCGGTAATGGGGTTGAAGTACTTGTTAAGCGTGCCTTGAGCGGGGATATGCAAGTTAGTGAACATCTAGATGAGTCGCTTAGTAGTAAAGCAATATCACAGTTTTATAAGCACTATGAGCAGCAAGTAGGTGAATATAGTGTGTTATATCAGCATGTCGAAACCGGACTTGCAGCGCTTCGTGGCATGCCAAAAGCATTAATTACAAATAAAGCCCGTATATTTACAGAAAAGCTGCTTGATAAACTGGCTCTAACAAGCCATTTTGATGTGATTGTATGTGGTGATGATATGGCAAAAAAACCATCGCCAGATCCATTGTTATTTGCTTGTAAAAAACTAAAGGTTGAACCTAATAAAGCGATAATGATAGGTGATTCTAAAAGCGATATACTTGCAGCTAAAGCCGCTAATATAGACGTAATCGCACTTAGTTATGGCTATAACCAAGGTGAAAACCTTGAGGATTATAATCCACAGTACCTATGTGATAACTTCTTAGATATAATACCTGTTCTAACGCAGCGTTAAATATTATTAATTAAGCTAAATAAAGGAAAATCATGAGTAAACCAGTAGTATTAAGTGGCATGCAGCCAACCGGTGGTATGACAATAGGCAACTATGTTGGCGCTATTAACCAGTGGGTTAAGCTACAGGAAGAATGTGATAGCTACTTTATGCTTGCAGATTTGCATGCGATTACGGTACGCCAAGACCCTGAATTACTTCGCGCTCGCGTACTGGATGGAGTTGCGTTATATACAGCATGTGGTATTAATCCGGAAAAATCGGCATTATTTGTACAATCTCAAGTGCCTGAGCATGCTCAACTTGGTTGGGTTTTAAACTGTTATGCGCAAATGGGTGAGCTTAATCGTATGACGCAGTTTAAAGATAAGTCAGCAACACACGCTAATAATATTAATGTGGGGTTATTTGCTTATCCAGCTTTGCAAGCGGCTGATATTTTATTATATCAAGCAGATAAAGTGCCAGTAGGGGATGATCAAAAACAACATCTTGAATTAACGCGCGATATTGCTACACGATTTAATAATGTATATGGCGACATTTTTACGTTACCAGAGCCGTACATTCCTGAGTTTGGTGCACGCGTAATGAGCCTGCAGGATCCACTTAAAAAGATGTCTAAGTCTGACGAAAACCCAAATGGTTTTATAATGATGCTAGACGAGCCTAAAAAGATTGAGAAAAAGCTTAAAAAAGCAGTAACAGATTCAGACGAGCAAGCGCGCATCTATTTTGATCGCACAGAAAAGCCAGGCGTTTCAAACTTACTTACTTTACTAAGTGTTGCGACTAAGCGCTCAATTGAAGGCTTAGTGCCAGAGTATGAAGACAAAATGTACGGTCACTTGAAGAAAGACACTGCCGATGCAGTAGTGAGTATGTTAGAGCCAATTCAAGCACGTTTTAAAGAGATCAGAGAAGATCGAAATCTACTTAATAGCATAATGAAATCAGGTGCTGAAAAAGCCAGCGGACGTGCTGAGAAAACATTGAAATCGGTATACGATGCGCTTGGTTTTATTCCTCGCGGGTAAGTTTATTAAAATAAAAAAATGCCGCTTATTAGCGGCATTTTTTATATAGCACATATCAACATGATAGACCCAAATAGAAACAGTAGCGATATCGCTAGTTTGTCTGTTTTATCCATTATTCAGCCCCTCTTACTGTTATATCTGCCGTGCTATCAATATCAACTAGAGAAACTTTATAGCCCTTGTTTTCAAGTAAGGTAAGTAAACTATCTTGTCCTGCAAGGTGGGCAACTCCAACAAGTACAAACTCATTTTTGTCGTTGTTAAACATGGCTTCTACTTTTGGTAACCAATCATTATTTCTATCTGTAATGAGTTGTTTATAGCTATTCGGATCATTTTGCTGCATATCTTCAAGTGCCACTTTATTCAGTGTGTCTGTATCACCTTTGCGCCAGGCAGCTAAAAGTCCTTTAAACATATCGCCATAGTTGTGAAGCTCGGCTAAGTTACGTTTAATGAAATCGTTTTCATTGCCTTGACCCATTGTTTTAAAAAGCTCTAACTGAAATTCGATTGTTTCTAAGTAATTTTTTGTTTTGTTATCTTCAGTCGCTTTTTTAGTAAAGTAAGCATCAACCCCTTCACCCATTAAATTTTGCTTTTGAAGCTCCATCGACATTAAGACAATACTAACCATAGCAGGGCGAAAACCATCTAACTTAGCTAGGTTAGCGCCAAACTCGCTAAGCTTATTTTCAAGTAAAGCCTTAATCTCGGGTTCTAGCTTTTGACTTAACGTTTCATTATTTGTATACGATAGCGCACCTAACATTTGCATTTGTGCATTGGTGTCGGCTGGGTCAGGTAACGGTGCTTCTAAAATAATTGTATCTGCTTGTTCATAAGCATGGTTAAACTCAGCGGGTAGTGGCATTTCAGCTTTAGGTAGTATGTGAACTGTACCGCCAATAAATAGTGAGTCATTACCATTACTTACTTGCCATACAGAGCTTTGAGCCTGTGCTGTATTTGCTAAAAGGCTACAACTAAGTAATACGCTGGCAGATACTAATTTTTTTGTGAATTTTTTCATGATAATTCCTTAATATAACTTTTAATTTTATTGTTTTTAGTTCGATAACACATTGCTGAAATATGTAGTGATTGACGATGTTACCTTTGAAAGATTTTTATCAATTTGCGAGTTTATTTTGCTCATTGAAGAGTCAAGCTCAGCTGATATTTTTTCATCTATTGAAGAAAGTAATGTCTGCTTATCAACATTACTTTTTAAAAACTCAGAAGCGTCTATTTTGTTTATTTTTTGATTAACAGGGTTAATTGCCTTTATGCTTTCACCAATCATGCATTTCTCAAAATTATTTTGAACGGTGTTTTGTTTAGTGTCAGCTGCAATAACTGAAGCAGTATTAAAAGCAGTTGCTAGTAGTAAAGCCGGTAGTACTTTTTTCATTGTGCTGTTCATAATTAAACCTTTTATATTTTTAGCTGCAGCCAATTTAGAATCACAAATGATTTTTTACTAAGCTGCTTGTTGATGACGGTTTAAAGAATATCGCTGAATTTATTAAGAGTCGCTTATCTAGTTATGAGCAATTAATAGATAAGGTTTAAAGCTAAATAATTGTTTAAATTTAGTGTGTTAGCATTAAACCTTATAATGCTAATATAAGGTTTAAAATGCTTTTTCTATAAAATAAAGTGTAGATGTGATACGGTTTATAAAAATAAAAATACGTAAAGACTATGAATTATCAAATCGGACCTTGGCAATTTATTAGTAATCGCTGTGTGATTACTTCAAACCATTTAGAAAGGGAATTAGATCCACTTTTAGTAAAGTTATTACTCCACTTTATAGATAAGCCTCAACAAATCGTTTCCCGCCAAGAGCTTATTGAGAGTGTGTGGCAACAAAGCTTTGTTGATGATAATGCGATTAACCGTGCAATCTCAGAGTTAAGAAAGCAGCTTGCCCACCCAATTGAAAAAGCGCCGCTTTTAAAAACACATTACCGTAAAGGATATAGCCTAACGGTAATACCTGAGCGTTTAACGCAAGCAAACGTTTCTAAAGAATCTGCAAACATTTCGCCTGATTCACCGGGTATTTCTGCCAAAAATGAAGAGATAGCTAGTGCAACTATTTCGCAACCAGTTCAAAAAAAGAATAGTAAAAAGTTTTTGATTTATTCTTTACTCGTCATTATTTGCCTGTGCTTTTTAGTATGGTTTGGGTTGTTTTTTATTAATGAACTTTCTAGCGAAAAGATTAAACAGATCACGGTTAATAAGGTAGCAAGCACGTGGAATATAGGCAGTGAGGTTCACCCTGAAATATCCTCAGATAAACAATATTTAGCTTATACAAATGTTGAACCTGAAAATGACATAATGCATGCATTTGTAAAGCGACTATCTGATCAAAGGGAAGTTGAAATTACCTATCCTGGCTTTCAAGTATCTATTTTATCATGGCAGTTAAATCAGCACTCTGTGTTGTTACAAGCGACCAACTTAAAGCAGCAAAAGTGTGAAATGGTACTCGTTGATTTAAGCCAGTTTCCTGTTATAGGAGAGGCTACTTTAATTAAAAAGTGCGACCTTAGATACACAGGTTATGCGCAAGTAGACGAAAGTGGTGAGCATATTTATTACACCGAATATAAAAATGAGCATGAGGGTTCAGGTTTATATAAATATGATTTAGAACTTAAAAAAGAATTCATAGTGATCCCACCACCAGGCGTCATGTATGGTGTAATCATGCCTCGTTTATCTCATTCTGGTAGTAAAATAGCATATGTACTTAGCCAAAAGGGTAAGCCTTTTTCTGTATTTAGCTACAACTTTGAGACCCATGAAACCAAGCGGTTATTTAAAGCAAAGAAAAGCATAATTAGCTTCGCGTTTGACTGGCTTGCAGACGATAAAGGCGTGATTGTTTTTGAAGACTCTGAGCTTTCAACCATTGTGTTTGATGAAAATAATATTATTAAACGCACACTAACGGTTACCCCAGCAATTTCACCTTATTATATTGCAGTTCAATCTGCTAATAGCCTTTTTTACTCAGCAAATAAAACACAAGCATTTTCGTTAATTAAAGCGACTAATCTTTTTAGCGATGTTCCTGAGTATGAAGCACTCTACAAAAGTGATGAAGACGACTACAACATTGTAGAAGTCATTAATGAGAAAGGGCCAGCGCATATTTTTGTATCCGAGCGCTCTGGCAGCAGTCAGTTGTGGTTATCTCAAAATGGGCTTACAAAGCAACTTAGTAACTTTACTTATGAAGGGAAATCTACCTTTGCTATTGGCGGATTAAGGGTATCGAGTAAGCAAGATCGTGTTTTATTAAGAGTTAATAGCGATATTGCATTTTTTGACGTTATGTCGAACAAGCTCTATACCATAGCTGAGTTTAAAGGGCGAAAAATACTAAACTATGTATGGTCTAAAGATAATGAAAGTATAATTTATTTAGAGCGAAGTGGTTCAGAAAATCTATTTGGTCAGTTTAATTTATTAACGCGAGACACAACTATATTAGAGGATATTAAAGCCAACAAATTAATTTCAGGCGCTGACGGTACTAATTATGCAATTACTAATAATCAGTTAATTAAATTATCAAATAAACAGAATTGGGAATTGCCTAAAGACGCGCGACAAGCACAACTTTTTGCCATTAATGGTAATTACCTTTACTACTCTGATGCTATTTCAAGAGTTGCTCGGCTTAATTTAGAAGATAAAACAGTAAAAGATGTGCACGTGGATTTTAAACCCATCGCATTTTTTATTAGTGATAACAATCAGATTTTCTTCACAGAATCAAAATATAAAGACATGCAAATAATACAGATAAGTTGGAACGACTAGGGCGTGTCTATCTTTCTAGATTAAGTTTGTAGCAGTGTGTTGTTTTTCTTTAATAACATTTTCGATTGTTATACCAATTCGCTTAATTAAGTGATCTATTTTGAGGATGGAAAAACGTGTTGGTAGCTAGGCAAAAAATTCGCTATTTAGTTGTTCTAAATGAGAATTTTTTAACACAGGTAGCGACACGTTTAGCCCCGCAAAATGATTAAGTATTATTGCGGATTGGTATTATGTTGATAAAAGAAAAGTTAGAGCAAAAAAATAGCGAGAAGTGAGTCTTCTCGCTATTTTTAATCAAGTGTAATCTCGACAGTTAAATAACCTTAATGCCGATTAATTTGTAACAACCGAACCTCTATTTATTTAATAGAGGTTTTAAGTAATGCCCAGTATGTGAACGCTCACATTCACCAACTTCTTCTGGCGTGCCTGCAATGAGTATTTCACCACCACCAGCGCCGCCTTCAGGTCCTAAATCGATAACCCAATCAGCTGTTTTAATCACATCAAGGTTATGCTCAATAACAACAATAGTATTACCGTGATCGCGAAGCCTGTGCAATACAACAAGTAGCTGTTCTATATCTGCAAAGTGTAAGCCAGTAGTTGGCTCGTCCAATATATAGAGTGTTTTACCTGTGTCACGCTTTGATAGTTCACGCGCTAGTTTTACACGCTGTGCTTCACCACCAGAGAGAGTCGTAGCGGCTTGACCTAAACGCACATACGACAAACCAACGTCCATAAGAGTTTTAAGCTTACGTGCAATAGCCGGTATTTTATCAAAATACTCATGAGCGTCTTCAACAGTCATTTCGAGGACTTGATGTATATTTTTGCCTTTGTATTGTACTTCGAGTGTTTCGCGGTTATAGCGTTTGCTCTTACAAACATCACACGGTACATACACGTCGGGTAAAAAGTGCATTTCAACTTTAATTAAGCCGTCACCTTGGCAAGCTTCACAGCGTCCGCCTTTAACGTTGAAGCTAAAGCGACCTACTTTGTAGCCACGTGAGCGCGCTTCTTGTGTACCTGCAAATAACTCACGAATGCCAGTAAATATTCCAGTATACGTTGCTGGATTTGAACGCGGAGTACGACCAATCGGGCTTTGATCAATATCGATTACTTTATCAAAATGGTCTAAACCGCTAATTGATTTATACGGTGCTGCTTCGGCTGTCGTTGCGCCATTTAACTCCGTATGAGCAAGCTTAAATAAGGTATCATTTATTAATGTTGATTTACCTGAGCCCGATACACCGGTAACACAAGTCATTAAGCCAAATGGAATTTTTAAATCTACGTTTTTAAGATTGTTACCCGTTGCACCAAACAGCTCTAGCCATTTGTCGTTAGTTGGATGGCGTACTTTTGGTATTTCTATTTTACGCACACCTGATAAAAACTGACCAGTAACAGACTCTTTGCTTGCTAAAATATCGTCACGGGTGCCCTGGGCAATAATATAACCACCATGAACACCAGCACCAGGACCAATATCGATAATATGATCAGCGGCTCGAATTGCATCTTCATCGTGTTCTACCACAATTACAGTGTTACCCAAATCACGTAAATGAACTAAGGTTTGTAATAGGCGGTCGTTGTCGCGTTGATGCAAGCCAATTGATGGTTCATCAAGTACATACATTACACCAACAAGACCGGCACCAATTTGACTCGCTAAACGAATACGCTGCGCTTCACCGCCAGATAGAGTGTCGGCACTACGTTCAAGTGATAAGTAATTTAGGCCTACATTAATTAAAAATGATAAACGGTCGCGAATTTCTTTTAATATTTTTTCAGCTATTTGGCCTTTTTGTCCGGTTAGCGATAACCCTTCAAAAAACTCCATAGCCTCACCAATACTCATGCAGGTAATTGCAGGTAAGTTAGTTTTACCAATAAATACGTTGCGAGATTCTTCGCGTAAACGCGAGCCATTGCAACTAGGGCAGGCTTGGCTTGTTTGGTATTTAGCAAGTTCTTCACGTACAGAGTTTGATTCTGTTTCGCGGTAACGGCGGTTCATGTTATTTAACACGCCTTCAAACTCATGGTTACGAGTAATTAAATCACCACGGTCGTTACGGTAATTAAACGCAATTTTAGTGCTGCCAGAACCATCTAAAATAATTTTTTTAGATTCGTCATCTAGCTCTTGATAAGGTACATCTAAATCAAAATTATAATGTTCAGCAACCGCTTGTAGCATTTGATAATAATAAAAGCTGCGTTTATCCCACCCTTTAATAGCACCGCCAGCAAGGCTCAACTCAGGGTTTTGTACAACACGAGTGGGATCAAAATACTGACGTATACCTAATCCATCACAAGTTTGACACGCACCCGCAGGGTTGTTAAACGAAAATAAGCGAGGCTCAAGCTCCGTCATTGCGTAACCACAGGTTGGACAGGCAAAGTTTGCTGAAAATAAAACTTCTTCAGCACTGCTGTCGTCCATGTATGCTACTTTGGCAACTCCATTTGACATTTCAAGTGCGGTTTCAAACGATTCAGCCAAACGCTGTTGTAACCCATTTTTTACTTTAAAGCGGTCAACAACGACTTCTATTGTATGTTTTTTATGAAGTTCAAGCGTTGGTGGATCTGATAAATCACATACTTCACCATCAATACGAGCGCGTATATAACCTTGGCTAGATAACTGTTCTAATAACTTAACGTGTTCACCTTTACGCTCTTTTACTATTGGCGCAAGCAACATTAACTTACTGCCTTCAGGCAGCGCTAAAACGGTATCAACCATTTGGCTAACCGTTTGTGCAGCAAGTGGTAAATTATGCGTAGGGCATCGAGGCTCACCCACACGGGCAAACATTAAACGTAAATAGTCGTATATTTCGGTAATAGTTCCCACAGTAGAGCGTGGGTTATGAGACGTTGATTTTTGCTCTATAGAAATAGCAGGAGAGAGGCCCTCGATATGGTCAACATCGGGTTTTTCCATCAGTGATAAAAACTGTCTTGCATATGCAGAAAGAGACTCAACATAACGCCTCTGTCCTTCAGCATAAAGTGTATCAAATGCAAGTGATGACTTCCCTGAACCAGATAGCCCAGTGATAACAATTAATTTATCACGTGGGATGGTTAGGCTGATGTCTTTCAAATTGTGCGTTCGTGCGCCTCTGACTTCAATGTTTTCCATGCTATCTCGTTTATTACCAAAGTTATTTACTCAGTATCGCATAATACGAAGCAAGATTAATCCTTGATCAATGAAAAAATCCTTACTTATAGGCGATTAATTTTTGCCAAGCTTATGGTAGAATCTCAACCTTAATTTTTCATACTGTAAGATCACATAAATAATGACCGCATCTTCACTTAATTCACGAGAAAAACGCGCTGCAGTATCGCTAGCAAGTGTGTTTGCATTTAGAATGCTTGGCTTGTTTATGCTGATGCCTGTAATGGCTATTTATGGGCAGTCGCTTGACGGCTTTTCGCCTATTTGGATAGGCTTTGCTATTGGTGCTTATGGGTTAACACAAGCTGTGTTACAAATTCCTATGGGTCGGTTATCAGATAAAATAGGTCGTAAAAAAGTAATTGTAGGTGGTTTAGCTGTATTTGCGCTGGGCTCTGTAGTTGCAGCGTTAGCTGACTCGATTCAAATGGTAACTGTAGGGCGAGCCTTACAAGGTATGGGAGCAATAGCAAGTGCGTTACTTGCGTTTGCATCTGATTTAAGCCGAGATGAGCAGCGACCAAAAGTAATGGCGGTAATAGGAATGAGTATAGGCATGAGCTTTGCTTTTGCTATGCTACTTGGACCGATAGTTGCTGCCTCTTGGGGGATTTCAGGTGTATTTTGGCTAACCGCTGTGTTGGCGATTGTAGGCATATTTATTGTTACATTACTGGTCCCTAAAGCCGTTAATAAAGCCCCTAAGGGCGATACACTAGCAAGCTTTAGCGATATCAAAAAGCTAATTAAACATCCGCAGTTAGCACGCTTAAATGCTGGTGTATTACTACTACATTTAACGCTAACAACTATTTTTGTTGTACTTCCGAGTCAACTAATTAAAGATGGTTTGGTGGCTAACCATCATTGGTATTTATATATACCGGTGTTGTTTTTAGCATTTTTATTAATGGTACCAATTATGATTATTGCCATTAAAAAAGAAAAAGAAAAACAGGCATTCATAGGTTCAGTTGCATTGTTAAGCGTAAGTATGCTTGCCATGTCTATTTGGGTTAATAGCGTAATAGGTATTGCTGTTTGTATGCTGCTTTATTTTGTCGCATTTAATTTTTTAGAAGCAACTATGCCAGCACTTGTATCGCGTATAGCACCAGCAAGCCAAAAGGGTTCTGCAATGGGTGGGTATTCAACCAGCCAGTTTTTAGGTGCCTTTTTAGGCGGTATGCTTGGAGGTTACGTAGCGCAAACAACAACAACGCAAGCTGTGTTTGCGGCAGCAGCACTTGTTGGGTTAATATGGCTTATTGTTGCGTGGAAAATGCAAGTTCCACCTAAAAGCAAAGTTATTAGCTTAATAACCAAATTAAGTTCTGAGGAGCAAGCTCAAACGCTCGCTTCTCAATTGGTTGCATTACCAGGCGTAATAGAAGCAACCGTAGTTCGCGATGAAAGCCGCAGCTATTTAAAGATTAATGATAAAGAATTTGACCTAGACCAAGCACGTAAAGTAGCTGGTTTAATCTAACGTTTATAGGAGATGGTTCCATGGCACGCGGTGTGAACAAAGTAATTTTAGTTGGTAATTTAGGACAAGATCCTGAAGTTCGTTATATGCCTAACGGCAATGGTGTAGCAAATATTACTCTAGCAACTTCAGACAGCTATAAAGATAAAAACACTGGCCAGATGGTTGATAAAACGGAATGGCATCGTGTTGTATTTTTTGGCAAGTTAGCAGAGATTGTTGGCGAATATTGCCGTAAAGGTTCACAAATTTATGTTGAAGGTAAACTTCAAACGCGTAAATGGACCGATCAACAAGGTCAAGAGAAATACACAACAGAGATTGTTGTTGATGGCTTTACTGGTCAAATGCAAATGCTAGGCGCACGTGGTGGCGATCAGCAAAGCAGTGGTGGTTACCAAGGTAATCAAGGTCAAGGCGGACAACAAGGTGGTGGTTATCAAGGTAATCAACCACAAGGCGCTCAGCAACACAGTGGTTATGGTCAAAACAATCAGGCTCAAGGTGCACAGCAAGGTGGCTATACTCCACAGCAGCAAGCCGCTCCTGCAGCACAACCAAAACCAGCCGCAGCACCACAGCAACAAAGCAACCAATATCAGCCGCAAGGTGGTTTTGCACCACAACAAAGCAGTGCACCACAAAAGCAAGGCGGTTTTGCTCCTAAACCACAAAATGCACCACAAGGCGGCGCATCAAATCCAATGGAACCAACAATAGATTTTGATGACGATATTCCTTTTTGACCTAAGACAAAATACAAAATGTTGAAAAAGTATTTTAAAGCCGCTTAATAGCGGCTTTTTTGTTTTTTAATGAAAAATTATTATTTAATCAGGTACTTTATTGATATATGTGGAGTTGCAAACTACGCTAAATAAAATTTTGTTAACTTTATTTATGAGAAATATGAAAAACTGTGCCGCTATTTTATTTCTTATTTTTCAACTGTTCAGCTTCAACTTACATGCATTCTCATCACTAATTGCTACTTCAGATACTTTAGTTTTAAATACGTTAAATCCAAAAATATCGTCTTCAAAAAAAACCACATATATTTTACTTATAAATACCTTAAATCAAGACTCACCATGGGAAAAAAGTGTTGAAGTTGGATTACGTGCTGAACTTGGAAAGCGAGTGTCTGGCTTTGATTTGTTCGTTGAAAATATGGATATAGAGCGATTTGATGAAGTTCAACAAAAGCAGGTTATGGAGTTATATTTACAGCAAAAGTATGCAAATAAACGTATAGATGTAATTATTACTCAATCTGCTTCTGCCGCTATATTATTATCCGATTTTACAAATTTATTTATTGATGTACCAAAAATATACTTAGAGCCAGGCACGCAATTTAAGGTATTAGAAAGTGGGAGCATCATCCAATCTAAATTAGATTATAAGCAGGCTACATCAGATGCTATAAATTTAATGAATGCTAAAAAACTCATTGTTATTTTAGATACAACAAATGATATGGGGTTTAATTTTCAGCAAGATTTTATGCCTACAATTACTAAAAACTTTTCTCATTTAGCTATTGAAAAGTGGTTTGATGTGCCTACAAAAGAACTTATGGAGAGAGTTAAACATACCTCATCTGATTCTATTATTTTATTCACCCCCATTTTTAGGCGTTACAATAATAATGCACTTAGCCCATTTCAGTTTGTGAAACTATTAACAAGTAATAGTAAAGCGCCTATTTTTAGTTATTGGCATTCATTGTTGGGTTCTGGAATCGTTGGCGGATATTTATTGTCAGGTGAAAAGCTTGGAGAGAAAGCAGCTAATTCAATAATTTCATTTCATGATAATAAAGGTTTAACGTCTGTTATGGGGGAAGGCTTGAGCGCTTATTACTATGATTGGCGACAATTAGATCGGTTTGGTATAGAGCTTGAAAGCTTACCAAAGGATGCAATAGTTACTTATTACGAACCTTCATATTTCAAACAAAATAAAGTACTTATTTATAGTGTCATTTTTATAATTGTTACATTAAGTAGTTTTTTAGCTTTTGTTTTGGTTTTAAATAGTAAGCGAATTCAGTTGTTAAATGCGCTTGATAGCGAAAAGTTAAAATTAGAATCTCGAGTAACACGACGAACCGAAGAGTTACTAATAGCAAAAGAAGAGGCTGAACATTTAGCATCAGTTAAATCAGCATTTTTAGCTAATATGAGTCATGAGATAAGAACACCTATGAACGGCATTATTGGGCTTACCAATATGCTACTAGATAGTGGATTACCACTAGAGCAAAAAGAATATTTAAATAAGATAAAATACTCCTCTGATCAGCTACTTTCTGTAATTAATGATATTTTAGATTTTTCCAAAATTGAGTCTGGCAATATTAATTTAGAAGAATATCCTTTTTCTATCAACTCTGTAGTGGACTATATAAAAACAACATTTGAAAACCAGGCGCAAAAAAAAGGAATAGAGTTTGTAGTTAATGTTTCACCGAATGTAACACCTGATTTAATGGGTGATGTTGTTAGAATTAATCAGGTTCTGTTAAATTTATGCTCTAACGCGATTAAGTTTACATCTCAAGGACAAGTGTCAGTTAGCATTGAAGCAGAAACTAATTTAAATGAATATGAACCAATACAAATGCACTTTATTGTTAAAGATTCAGGTGTAGGGATCGCGCCAAAAAACTTACCTCATCTATTTGAGGCCTTTACTCAAGAAGATACCTCTACCACCAGAAATTTTGGAGGGACAGGCTTGGGATTAACGATAAGTAAGCGTTTATGTAAACTAATGGATGGTGATATTTCTGTAAAAAGTACATTAAATATTGGAAGTGAATTTATAGCATCGATTAAAATAAAACCTAATAATCAAGTGATTATATCGGATAAACACAACTTAACGTTTCCAGATGCTTTTGATGTGTTAGTTGTTGATGACAATATGTTAGCGCTTAACGCGATTGAGATACAACTCACTTTAATGGGGTTAAGGTGTACTTTGTGTAAGTCAGCGCAAGAGGCACTTTATATTCTTGAAAAAGAAGTGGGTAAGTTTAAAGTTATTATTACAGATTGGACTATGCCAATTATAGATGGCGAGCATTTTTTAACACGTATAAATTATATGGATTCTAAACCTTGCGACGTTATTATTGTACTTACAGCTTACGATAAAGATTCAATAAATCATTTAGCAAAAAAATTAAATATAAATACAATTTTACAAAAACCTGTTTCAACAAGTGTTTTGCATAATGTAATTGAAACAAATATTTTAGATTCAACAAAATTGGCTCTATCATCCAACCAAGACTCTTTGGCAGGCTTAAAAGTATTAGTTGTAGAGGATAACGGAATTAACCAATTAATTATTGCTGATCTTTTAGAGAAAAGAGGTGTAATAGTTCATTTAGTTGAAAATGGGCTCGAATGTACTGAAACTGTCAAATCAGGAGAGTTCGATATGATATTGATGGATATTCATATGCCTGTTATGGATGGTGTTGAGGCAACAAAAATAATCCGAAGGGATCCTGACAAAAGGATTGCTAATATTCCAATCATAGCCTTAACGGCAAATGTGATTGAGGAAGATATTACGCATTATTTATCAATAGGTATAAGCGCTCATGTAGCTAAGCCTATAAAAATAAAAAAATTGCATAGTACTATTATTCAGTGTTTAAAGAGCAACTCAGATTATTTGGATAAAATACAGTAATCAAAAAATTTTAGAAAAGCGGATAATATATATAGGCTGATTTTAATTGCCGTTATATTTAATAATTATGAGTGAGTCCGTTTTATAGCATTAAATTTAAACGCGACTTAAATAAGCGATCTTACAAAAAACTGGCAAACAACATAATATTTAAAATAGTTAGAATTAAGCCAATTAATAACAATAATAAACGCATCACTTTTGAATTTTTATGCTTGCCCATTACTTTTTGCGATGATGTTAAATAAATCTGTAAAAAGACGGTAATGGGTAATTGAATGCTTAATACCATTTGAGAAATGATTAAACCTTTAAATGGGTCAGAAATCCAAAATATAAGTAATGTCGAGATAATTAATATACCCGCCACACCAACCTTAGTGTGGTTATTTTTTATATTATAAGGTTCTTTAAATATTCCAGCATAAACAGAGCCGCCTGCCATCCCCGCCGTTATTGTGGAAGATATTCCGGCGAATAGTAATGCGATTCCAAAAACTAATGCTGCCTTTGAGCCAAGCATTGGCGTAAGAAGATGTTGGGCTTGTTCTAATTCAGTAACGATTATTTTTTTATCAAAAAATGCAGCTGCGGCAAGTATTATCATTGCACTATTTATAGCCCAGCCAATAATCATAGATACTAATGTGTCTGTAAACTCATACCTTAATTGCTTTTTAATAACGGCTTCATTTTCATTATTCCATTTTCGACTTTGAATTATTTCTGAATGTAAAAATAGATTATGAGGCATAACTACGGCACCAAGTACTGCCATTACAATCATAATAGATCCATCAGGAATGCTAACCGTTACCCAACTTGTAAGTGCTTTGGACCAATCAATACTAACAATGCTCATTTCATATAAAAATGAAAATCCAATAATAGAAACAAAACCAATAATAAGCTTTTCAAGCTTTGAGTAAGTGTTGGTAAACAGCAATACAATAACAATAACTAAAATAATGACAGAGCCGATGAGTATAGGAATATCAAAAAGAAGGTGCAGGGCAATTGCCCCACCGAGTATCTCAGCCAAAGCGGTAGATATAACGGCAATAATACTGGTAAAAAGAACTGACCTAGCAACATGAATATTCAAGTTTTTCATTGCTGATTCAGCTAAACAATCACCCGTAACAATACCCAGATGCGCGACATTGTGCTGTAGTACAATTAGCATTAGGGTTGATAATGTTACCATCCACAATAATGTGTAACCAAACATTGAGCCAGCCGCAATATTTGAAGCCCAATTACCAGGGTCAATAAAGCCAACGGTTATGAGTAATCCGGGTCCTATATATTTGAATACTTTACTTAGCCCATATTTATTCCTATGTTTTGAGCCTACTGTGGGCAATAACTTAATTTTCATAATAGAAGTGAGCTTTAATGTTGAACCGCAGTTTGTTTTAGTTTGAAAAGGTATTGATAGGGCATATACATACTAATAACTAGCAACAAAGCCATGGAATCCTCCACGGCTTTGTAATGTTACTTTTATAGTGCAGCAACAACTTCGACTAACGTGTCTTTGGCATCTCCAAAGAGCATCTGTGTGTTTTCTTTAAAAAATAGTGGATTTTGCACCCCAGCATAACCGGTTGCCATACTGCGCTTTAAAACGATAGACGCTTTACCATGCCAGCACTCAAGTACCGGCATGCCGGCGATAGGGCTATTTGGTTCATCAAGTGCTGACGGATTTACAATATCGTTTGCACCAATCACAAGTGAAACATCGACTTGTGGAAAATCGTCGTTTACTTCATCCATTTCAAAAACAATGTCGTAAGGAACCTTAGCTTCAGCTAATAACACATTCATTTGTCCAGGCATTCGCCCTGCAACAGGGTGTATTGCAAAGCGCACGTTAATATCTTTTTCACGTAATTTACTTGTAAGTTCAGAGACTATTTGCTGCGCTTTTGCAACGGCCATTCCGTATCCAGGAATAATCATTACTTCTTTTGCGTTCATGAGCAGCTCTGCTGTTTCGGTTGCACTGATTGTTAGTACTTCACCTTGTTCTTGATCCCCAGCAGGTAAAGCTTTTACATTGCTACTACCAAATCCACCGGCAATTACCGATAAGAAATTTCGGTTCATAGCTTTGCACATTATATAGCTCAAAATAGCTCCGCTTGAACCAACTAATGCACCAATTACAATGAGTAAATCGTTATTTAGCATAAAGCCTGTCGCGGCAGCGGCCCAGCCTGAATAACTATTAAGCATAGATATAACAACCGGCATATCGGCACCGCCAATTGCCATAACCATATGAACACCAAAAACTAAAGCAAGCGCTATCATAATAACCAGCGGCAACATGCCATTACCAACAGCAGACTGCACAACGAATTGCTGTCCAAGCCACGCTACAGCAACTAATAAAACAAGGTTAAATATGTGTCGCCCTGGTAGTGTTAAAGGCTTACTGCCTATTCGACCAGATAATTTACCAAAAGCGGTAATTGAACCTGAAAGTGTAATAGCACCAATTAAAACACCTACATAGGTTTCAATATCGTGAATGGTTAAGTCAATTCCTGTAAAATGACTAGAAGCATCCGCAAAGTTAGCATACCCAACCATTATAGCCGCGAGCCCGACTAGACTATGTAAAATAGCAATCAGCTCTGGAATTGCAGTCATTTGCACTCGTTTTGCTACAAGTAAACCAATACTGCCACCCACTAATAATGCAATCATCAACTCAATATAGTTATTGGTAACAACACCTAAAACAGTCGCCAAAAGTGCTATCACCATGCCTGAAATACCATACCAATTACCTTTACGGGCAGTTTCTTGATTGGATAGACCGTTTAAAGCCAAAATAAAAAGAACCATCGCAGCAATGTATGCCACGGTTACAATACCAGTACTAATCATAACAACCTCACTTACGGAACATTTTGAGCATGCGATGTGTTACAGCAAAGCCGCCAACAATATTAATACTCGCAATTAACACGGTAAAAACGGCAAACCATTTAATGGTGTCGTCTGTTGAGCTTATTTGAATTAAAGCACCGATAACAATAATGCTTGAAATGGCATTGGTTACACTCATTAAAGGCGTATGTAGTGCAGGCGATACACTCCAAATAACCATATAACCTACAAAGCAGGCTAAGACAAAAACGGTAAAATGAGACATAAAATCAGCGGGTGCAACGCCACCAAGCCCAAGCAATGCTAATGCACCGATAGCGGCGCCAATTATAGGTCCAAATACCGATTTCTTTTTCTCAACAACCGTGGGTTTAGGTGTAGCCGCAACCTTTTTAGGGGTTGCAGATAGTGTGGGTGCTGGTGGCGGCCAAGTTGTTTTTCCTTCAGTACATATAGTTGCACCTAAAACAACATCGTTTGTCATATCAACAAAGAGTTTGCCGTCTTTTTCTGGGGTCATTTCGGCTAACAGGTTGTATAAGTTATTACTGTATAATTGGCTCGATTGTGCAGCAAGGCGACTTGGTAAATCGGTGTAACCAATAATCGATACACCATGGCATACGGCAACCTTACCCGGGACTGTTAATTCACAGTTTCCACCTTGTTCGGCTGCAAGATCGACTATTACGCTGCCGCTCTTCATTGATGCAACCATCTCGCTGGTGATCAATTTAGGCGCTGGTTTTCCGGGTATGAGTGCGGTAGTAACAATTATATCAACGTCTTTAGCTTGCGCTGCAAACAATGCCATTTCGGCTTCGATAAATTCATCGCTCATTACTTTAGCGTAACCGCCTTCGCCTGAGCCGTCTTCATCTTTAAAGTCGAGCATTAAAAACTCAGCGTCCATGCTTTCAATTTGCTCTTTTACTTCAGCACGCGTATCAAATGAGCGAACAATTGCGCCCATACTTTTTGCCGCTCCTATTGCGGCCAAGCCTGCAACACCTGCACCAATTACAAGTACCTTAGCAGGAGCAACTCTTCCTGCGGCTGTAATTTGTCCGGTAAAAAATCGACCAAAATGTTGAGCTGCTTCTACAATTGCACGATAGCCTGATATATTAGCCATTGAGCTGCGAGCATCCATTTTTTGTGCTCGAGAAATACGAGGAATACTATCTATTGCAATGGCGGTGATACCACGCTGAGTTAAATCTTTTAGCATCTCAGGGTTTTGTGCCGGCCATAAAAAACAGATTAATGTTTGTCCGCTTTTTAGTAATGTATTTTCATCACCTTCAGGTGCTTGTACTTTTAGTACAATATCAGATTGTGCCCATACATCTTGTGCTGAGTTGACTATTTTACAACCAGCTTCGCCATACGCATCATCGGCATAATTAGCCGCCATTCCTGCACCAGTTTCAATGACGACATCAAAACCAAGCTTTGTTAATTTACTTACTACATCTGGGGTCGTCGCGACTCGTCGCTCGCCTGTGTGGATTTCTTTTGGAACACCAATTTTCATTGTCGAACCTCGATTTAAATGCCATGAAGAGGAATTAATATGTATCTAGGCGTTATGGAATTAGCGATACGATGAAATATGTTATTTACTAACATGTTTCCACCGTATTTATTGCTAGCTAAAGTGTAAAATCAATAACTACACGAGATGGTACTTTGCCATGTTCGAGTCTTTCGAATATTTCATTAATAGCGCTTAAAGGCTGTAATTCAATATCCGCCTTAACTTTGCCTTGTGCCGCAAAAGCGAGCGCTTCGGCCATATCTTTGCGGTTCCCAACAAATGATCCTTTAATGGTGATGCAATTTGCTACTACATCAAATAATGGCGTCGGAAACTCACCAGGTGGTAAGCCAACTAAAACACATGTACCGTGTTTACGGGTCATATTAACCCCTTGCTCAAATGCTGGTAGGGAAGGAGCCGTAATAAGTACGCCATGGGCGCCACCTTGCGTTATTTCTTTGACGGTGTCTGCTGCATTATCTGTTTTAGCATTTACGATTGCATCGGCGCCAAGTAAGGTTGCATGTTCAAGCTTGCTGTCATCAATATCTATCGCACACACTTTAAGACCCATCGCTTTGGCATATTGAATCGCTAAATGACCAAGTCCACCACAACCTGAAATTGCTACCCATTCACCTGGTTTAGCATCGGTTTCTTTAATACCTTTGTAAGTTGTAATACCAGCACAAATTATAGGGGCCGCTTGTACTGCTGATAAGCCATCAGGAATAAGTGCAACGTAATTAGGATCGGCAATAATATACTCGGCAAAACCACCATCTTTAGTGTAGCCACCAAACTCAGCATCAGGACATACTGGTTCATAAGCACTTAAGCAAAATTCACAGTGTCCACAAGCTGAATATAGCCACGGAACACCGACTCTATCGCCTACTTTTACGCTTGTAACACCTTCGCCAATTTTGGTAACTAGCCCAATGCCTTCATGGCCAGGAGTAAATGGTGGAGTTGGTTTTAATGGCCAATCACCGTTTGCTGCATGTAAATCTGTGTGGCATACACCGCAGGCTTCTGTTTTAACTAATATTTCCCCTGCATTCGGTGATGGAATATCTAAATCGCGTAGAACTAAAGGTTTGCCAAATTGCTCAACAACGGCTGCTTTCATTTTGTTATTCATAATCTTTCCTATTAATATTTAAGGGATTTTTATTGAACTGCGCTATTTAAAAAGGCGCATTAATGTCAACAACGTCGATTAGTTTGTGGTTAACAAACTCTTTAATACCCAAGCCTATTAATTCACGACCATAACCAGAACGACGAACACCGCCAAATGGTAAGTCGGCTTTTACCATTGTTGGATGGTTTACAAACACCATGCCGGTAGATATTTTTTTAGCGACTTCTAAGCCATGATCAGGGTTTGACGTAAATACAGAACCACCTAAGCCAAATGGAGAGTCATTCGCAATTCTAATTGCGTCTTCTTCATTTTTTGCACGAAATAACATAGACACAGGACCAAAAAACTCCCAGTTTCGAGCCGGATTATCTTCGCTAATATTCGTTAAAATAGTGGGTTGTACAAAGGCGCCTTGACTAGGTACTTTAGGGCCCACTTCAGTGGCTGTTGCACCAAGCTTTATTGCTTCGTTAATTTTAACTTTTAGTTCATCAGCTGCACCTTGTGATGACAATGGTGCCAAAGTTGTAGTTGGATCAAGCGGATCGCCTGCTTGCAACTTAGCAACACCAGCAGTATAAAGTTCAACAAACTCATCATAAACTTCATCTTCGATGATCATTCGCTTAGACGATACACATACTTGCCCACCGTTCCAGTGACGACCAAATACTGCCCAATTAACCGTTTTTTCCATTTCAGCGTCAGCAAGTACAACAAATGCATCTGCACCACCAAGCTCTAATGTAGACTTTTTAAGTGCTTTACCAGCGGTAGAAGCAACGATTGCACCAGCGCTTTCAGAACCGGTAAGTGCAACACCACGAACTAATGGATGAGAAATGATCATTTCTGTTTGGGAATGTGCGGCGTATAGGTTTTTAAAAGCGCCTTTAGGCAGACCAGCTTCGAGCATAAGTGCTTCAAATGCTGCTGCACATTGTGGAACAATACCCGCGTGCTTTAGTAGCATAGTGTTACCCGCTGACAATTGCGGCGCAATAATACGAGCAACTTGATAATACGGAAAATTCCATGGCTCAATGGCAAGCAATACACCAAGTGGTTCATGGATAATAATTGCCTCGCCCTCAGCTGGATCTGCAACGGGTAATTTTTCTGATGCGAGAAGCCTCTCAGTATTATTCGCGTAGTACTCTAAAATGGCTGCGGATAATTCAACTTCAGCCTTTGCTTCTGATGTTATTTTACCCATTTCTAAAGTTAATAAGTTGGCGTAACTAACTACATCTTTACGTAATAAGTCAGCCGCTTTTTGCATTATTTTAGCGCGAGAAGAGAAAGGTGTTTTTTTCCATGATTGAAAGGCAGAATCGGCATTTTCTATTGCTTGAGTAATTTCAGCATCAGTAGCATCAGGAAAGGTTTTTACAACCTCACCTGTATATGGATTTGTTGTTGCATAGCTCATGATAATATCCTCAGTTAAATTAAATAAGACTCTTATTTTAAAATGAATAACGCTTAGAAGCTGCGTGTATAATTATGGTAAAACAAGTACTAAAGTGAGGCTATTCGTGATGCTACGTAAATACATGTGGGAATCCACATCTTGAAAGTGTAATTATTGATTTTATTTATTTTTAATCACTCAGTTAGTTCTTGACGCGGATGGGAGTGATAAAGGATTATAAAATAATGCAGTGCGTAGTGGGTAAACGCACTAGTTATTAATCAACGAGGCGCTAGTTTAAATTCATCATGAATTACAGTGATAAAAAATCGAAAGTATTTTCCTCATCCCAATTAGCTATTTTATTGTATGCAATAATGGTAGGAATACTGGTTACGTGTTTGATGATTATTATAGTATTTCACATAGATTCCCAAGAGCGAATCCATATTGAACGAGTAACGCAAAGTACAGCTGAAGGTATTAAAACACTGCTTAAAGATGACTTGGAAGAGCGAATAACATCACTGTCAGAGTTATCTAAGTTGTCTTCGATATCAAGCGATATGCCACAAGGTGACTGGGAAATAATCAGTAAAACATTGTATGATTCGCAATATGGCTATCAAGCCATAGGTTGGATTGATAGATCATTACATGTGCGAAAAATAATACCAAAGCAAGGTAATGAAATAGCCATTGATTTTAATTTGGCATTAAATCCGCCTGCATTGTTAGCTGCAATAAAAGCACAAAATACAAAGCAAGCAGTAGTCACAACACCTTTGCAATCTATTCATGGTGGAGAGGGGCTTGGAATATATATTCCTGTTTTTAACACCAATGCAAGGAGTAAAAAACTAGAAGGTTTTATTGCAAGTGCGTTGATTTTTGAACCTTACATTAAAACAGTTGTGCCTGCTTTTTTACTTAAGGAATATCATTTTACGCTGTTTATTGATGGGCAAAAAGTATATTCAGATCAAGCAAATTCATTTCCTGTTACAAGCATTTGGGATAAAAAAGCATCCTATGATTTACAAGGTCATAAGTGGGAGATAAGCATATCGCCTAGTGATGAGTTTTTGTATATTGCTCACTATAAAATCATGAGAATTTTAATTTCACTTGGTATTTTTATTGCTTTTTTAATTGTGTTGGCTGCTTATACTTATTTATTTGCACGCAGTAAAATAAAAGACGGGCGATATAAGATTGAATATTTATTAAAAAACCTTCCCGGCATGGCATATCAGTCTTTTAATACTATGAGCTGGCCTATGATACTGGTTAGTGATGGGTGTGAAAGTTTAACTGGTTATTCTCGAGCTGAGTTTAAAAAAAATAGAATGCTGTGGAGGGAAATAATACATTTAGATGATTATGAGCGAGTACAGGCGTCACTTACAGAAGCTGTCAAAGAAAAACGCTCCTTTGAACTTGAATATAGAATTAATACCAAAAATAGTGGGATCAAATTAGTGTGGGAAAAAGGAGGACCGGTTAGTTCTATTTTTAATGGTGAAGTTATTATTGAAGGATTTATTAATGATATTACCCCTATTAAGCAGGCTGAAGCTGACCTAATTAGTAGTTACGCTTTTTCTGATGCAGTAGTAAATTCAGTTGTTGAAGCCGTTATTACCATTGATCAATACGGGCTTATACAAAGTTTTAATTTTGCTGCGCAAGCTATGTTTGGTTATACCTCAGATGAAGTAAAAGATAAAAACGTAACAATATTAATGCCTACATCATTTAGTAAACACCATGACCAGCATTTAGCTCAATATTTAAAAACGAAGCAGACGCATATTATTGGTGTGGGTCGTGAGCTTGTAGCTAAGCATAAAGATGGCACAACATTTCCAATTCACTTATCTGTAAGTGAAATACAGAATCATGAAAGTACAATGTTTGTAGGTTTGATTCGAGATATTACCAAGCAACGTGCGTCAGAAGACCAAGCTCGGCTTCATACTGAGCAATTAGCGCATACCGAAAGGGTCAATGCATTGGGTGAAATGGCAGCAGGAATTGCACATGAAATAAATCAACCTCTGACAGCTATTTCTCTTTTTTCTCAGACGGCAAAAAACTTTTGTGAGAAGGGGAGATTTGACAAACTCCCCTTAATATTTGAAAAACTAAGTTTACACTCTCGTCGAGCGGGAGCCGTTATTGAGCGTATGCAGTTAATGACCAAAAAAGGGCAACGAACAAAAGAAGTCATTGATTGTATATTTTTAATAAAAGAAGTAACAAACCTAGCAGAATCAGAAGCGCGACTTCGCAATATTACTGTCAGAATAATTACATGTGATGAACAAATTGATGTGTTTGTTGATCGGGTGCAAATAGAGCAGGTTATTCTTAATTTATTACGTAATGGTATGGAAGCTATGCAGTTAAATGCTTATAAAAATGATTCAAAAATAGAGCTCGAAATAAAATTGAATGGAGATAAATATGTTGAGATATCAGTTTCTGATACCGGTGCAGGATTACCTGAAGAAATGAGAGAGAAGTTATTTAAGCCATTTTCGTCAACCAAAGAAAATGGCACAGGTATCGGTCTATCTATATCTAAAAGCATTGTTGAAGAACATGGTGGGCATATTCACTTTTATGACAATAAGCCAACAGGAGCTATTTTTATGTTTACTTTGCCAGCACATAATAGAGGAGTCGTTTATGAGCGATAAGCAAAGCGTTTTTATAATTGATGACGATGAAGGTATTCGAGAAGGGCTTGAAATACTACTAGACTCTATTGATATTGACGCTCAGAGCTTTAGTTCAGGCGCTGCGTTTTTGGATGTATATAATGAAACCATGGCTGGTTGCTTAGTATTGGATATACGTATGCCTAAAATGAGTGGTTTAGAGCTCCAACAAAAACTCAAAGATTTAAATTGCTCATTACCAATAATATTTATTACCGGGCATGGTGATATCCCGATGGCTGTAGAAGCGATGCGTTTAGGAGCAATTGATTTTATTAGAAAACCATTTAATGAACAGCACTTGATTGACCGTATTAATGAAGCATTGGTACTTGATGAAAAGCAACATGAAAAATCACTCGATAAGCATAAAAATAAGATTAATGTTGAATCGCTGTCGAGTCGAGAACGTGAAGTGTTTGAGCGAGTGACTGATGGGGCAATGAATAAAGTAATCGCGTGCGATCTTAGTATTAGTGAACGCACAGTTGAAGTTCATCGCTCTCATGTAATGGAAAAATTAGGTGCTAAAACACTCGCTCAATTAGTGCGAAGTAAAGTTATGTATGAGCAATTAAATTAATTATCAGTTCATCTATTTAATAATGTTGAAATGACGCAGATTTTTAAACAGCCCTCATGTAGGTTGTTATCTAATATCTAACTAATTTAAATTATTATGTCTCGTTTATGCGAGGCTTTTTATTTAATGAAGTCGTAAATATTTAAACTTACTTTACGACCTTGTACTTATTAAGATACTGAACAACACTTTAGTTATTAATTTAACGGGTGAGTAGGTTATGTTGCAACCTAAAGACTGGCATTTAATACAATCAAAGGGAATTTACTTTGTTTTAATTACATTGCTAACAGTGAGTTTAAATGTTTTTTTGAATGATTCATTACACCAAAAAACTGATCGTTCGGGACAACAGCTTGTTAAGCAGATTTTTGATTTGAAAATAGATACCTCATTAAGTAATAAGGTCTTAATTGCGTTGGTAAAAAGCCAAAAATTCATGTTAAAACCAAATCCTTCTCCTACCAATTTTGAGCGTTTTTTAAGTGAAGAGCGTGAAGACTTTAAATATAAAACACTCAGTTTGAGCCTTTATCATCCGCCGATATGGGTAATGGAAAGTTATTTATTTATATTGCTTAACTTGGTTATTTTAGGTGCTGCTAGTTGGTATTATCGCTGGTGGGGTATCATAAAAGCAGCTAACTCATCTATCCCTTCAAAAATCATCGTGAAGCCAAGTTATCAGTCAAACAAATCAAAACTGCTTAATATTAACCAACCTAAAAACAATGAATTAAGTACTTTTTATGGTGTAGCATCGTTATACCATGGTTTATATATGCTTATAGAATGTGATTGCAGATTTGCTCAACGTATAGATAAAGAGATTACTTTTAAAATATTAGTTATTAAAATTTTTCCTGAATTAAAAGGGTTATCTGTAACGTTATTAAGTAACGAACGTCTTGCTATAACACTGTGTAATGTGCCTATTACAGAGCTTGATCGGTATATAGAACGTTTACATAAAGGTATTTTTACGGTGTGCCAAAATTATCAAGAAAATATTACAAGGAAAAATATCAAAATAGGCGCATGTGATTATCGACTTGGAGCTGATCAAGAAACTGTTTATCAGTTAGCAAAATCTGCTTTAACTTTATCTCAATCTAGCTTATTACAACATTCTCACCGGTTAGCTTTAAACCATAGCCAAGGAAAAGTAATTTCTAGAGAGGAAGTAATTGAAAATATTAAAAAGAATAAATTTATACTTTTTTTCCAGCCTTTATTTGAAATAAGCACTGGTGACATTTTACAACACGAGGCATTAATTAGAGTTAGGCATAATACGCATGGTTTACTTGCAGCTCGTTATTTTATTAATCAGCTCTACAGTAGCCAAGATGCGCTAATATTAGATAAAGCTGTTTTTACTCAAATTAAAAAGTTAGCACTGGCTGAGTCTTCACCTTTAACTATTAGTATTAATTTATATCTTAAAAACTGGCTCAATAAAGAGTTTTGGCAATGGGTTTCATCACAAATAAATGATTTGAAATTGAGTAACAAATTACAATTTGAAATAAGTGAAAGCGAATTTTTTATTCATCAAAGTAGTTTAATAGATATATTTAGTATAATTAAGAAAAGCAGGTCACAAGTTGTAATTGATAATATTCAAAGTAGTCAAAATATATCTAAACTAAGTAATTGCCAGGAGGTATGTGGATTAAAGTTGTCTTATGAGTTAGTTCATTTGGTGAACGAAAATACACAGAATCAAAAACAAATAAAAAAAATAGTTGATGCAAGCAACTTATTAAATATACCTGTATTTGCTGTAGGGGTTGAAACCCAAAAAGAATTATTGATGTTGGCAAAACTTGGAGTGGTTGGTGCACAAGGTTTTTATTTTTCAGAGCCATTACAAGAGCTTACTCAAGCTGCATTTCATTAAATTAAACCTCTATATTTAAGACCATCTAATCCTTGCATTCCACCTGTGTGAACTGCAATAATTTTACTCCCTTCAGGGAAGTAGTCTTGCTCTATTAATTGAAACAATGCATACATCATTTTACCACTATAAATAGGTTCTAAAGGTAGGTTGTAATTAATGTTCATATCTTGGCAAAACCGCCACAGCTCAGGCGTAAATTTACCATACCCTCCATCGTGAAAGTTTGTTAATAGCTGCCAATTATTTTGATGGTTAGCTTTAGTGCTTAACTTACGTATTTCATCTTTTAAATAATCAGCTTGTTTTAATACTGCAATACCTATGACTTGGGTTGCCGTTTCACTTCCTTCAATTAACCCTGCTAATGTGCCGCCACTTCCCGTAGGGCAAATTAAATAATCGTGTGCAGGCAGGCTTTGTACTAATTCTTCACAACCCAATAATGCATACGAGTTAGTTCCACCTTCTGGAATAATATAAGCATTGGGAAAGCGAGTTTGTAGTGAGTTTAAATATTCAGGATCATTACGTTGGCGGTATTCAAGGCGATTAACAACATGAAGTTGCATGCCGCATTGCTTCGCAAATTGAATTGTTGGGTTGTTGTGATCAAGTTCAGGCCCTCTAACAATGGCATGAGTTGTTAAATTAAACTCTTTACCAGCAGCAGCGCAAGCATGGATGTGATTCGAAAAAGCACCGCCAAAGGTCAGTAATTCTGTTTTTTTTTGCTTCTTCATATGGGCTAAATTGTATTTTAATTTACGCCATTTATTACCGCTTATTAATGGATGAAGTAAATCGTCACGTTTTACTCCTAAATAAATGTTTCTCTTTTTTAGAAACATCATATCTATTTGTTGAATATAGTTATTTTCATTTATATTGAATGATACTGACATTTTATCTCATTTATTAACTTGGCAAATTAACTAAAATGTACGACACTTATTTTATATTCTATTAACAATAGTAGCTATATGAAAGAAAAGATTTTTTCATGGTTAAATCGCAGTTTAGACCGAGATACAGCTATTGGTGTTGCTACGTATGCGCATACAGTTAATGCCGTGTGCTTAAAAAAACAACAAGGGCAATGGCAATTACACAGTTCGCATAGTGTAAATGTTTCTGAACAAGATGATTATACAGCCGCTATCGTTGCTTGCACAAATGAAGTTTGTACTGACATATGTTCAGTTAATTTAGTGGTCCCTCATTTCTTTTATCAAATAGTACAAATGGATAAGCCAACACTTAGTGATGACGAGATTATCCAATCACTACCATGGATTACAAAGGATTTTGTAGATATAGCGCCTGAAAATATAGTGGCTGATTTTATTGATTACCCTATTACTTTGTCTATGCAAAGTAGCAAAATGAATGTGTTTATAAGCGATAAACTGCAGTTGCTACCTTTTATAGATAGTTTTGCACAAACAAAACCTGTTCTGCGCGCCATGACATCTGAAGAAATGGTTTTGGTTACTCTGTTTGGGCACCATAAAGATGCACATATGCTCATCGTTCAGCATATTAATAGTGAACCTCGTATATTAATAATCAGAGATGGGCAGTTAGTATTGGTTAGGCGTTTAAATGGCTTTTTAGGCATTACGGATAAAGATCAAAACCAAGATTTAGTAGAAGCACTGGGTCTTGAAATTCAACGCTCTATGGATTTTTTTGAAAGCCAGCTCAAGCAACCTCCTATTCGCAGCTTACAATTGCAATGCGATGACTTATCTTCACTCACACTTAGGGCAGGGCTTGCTGAATTTTTACAGGTAAAAGTTGTCGATTTTAAACCTAATTTAGAGTTAGCTGAAAAATTAGATCCAAACTTTTATTATGCATTGGGTGCTGCTTATCAATTAACAGATCCGGAGTCTGTTATATGAAGACTAGGATTAATTTTTATCAAAAGTCCTTGCGGGTAAGGCGCGATCCTGTTCCGTTACAAGGGATGCTTACACTGTGGATTGGTGCTTTGCTTATTGTTGCAATAACATGGGCTTTTTACGCCTATAAAGAACACGCCAACAATCTTAATTTACAGCAAAGTGAAGTTCAGCTTAAGAAAGCTAAGGCTCAGTTACAGATTGCGAAGCAACAACTAGCTGAAAAACAAAATAAAACATTATTAGTTAATGAACTAAAAACGCTGCGGCAGGAAATCCAACATAAACAACAATTTTTTAATTATCTTGAAAAATCATCAGCTCAATCAATAACTGATTATGCTGATGTGATGAAAGATCTTGCGCAATATCATGAACCTAATATTTGGCTTACAGAAATAAAATTTGTTGGACAAAAAGTGATATTACAAGGGCAAACTCTACAGTCAAAATTTTTACCAATTTGGTTCAATAATCTAAAACAATCCCCTTTTTTTGCTGATAAAGAATTCTCAGTGCTCGAACTATCTACGCTAGATGGTATTAGTGAGTTTAATGTTGCAACTGATCTTCGTAATGAGGAAGTTAAACCATGAGCAAAAATACACCGATTCAAAATAAAAAAAGTAGACCAACATGGGTTAAGTATCAGGCTCAATTTGCTGCATTGCAAAAGCGCGAAAAATATTCAACATTATTTGTGGGTCTATTCATCGTTATTTATTTGGGCTTATGGTTTGTTATTTTCCCTCAGCAAGATGCTGTTATAAAAGTGAACGTAAAACAAAATAGTATCTATCAAGAACTGCAACAAACAAATACACAGCTTTCAATGTTAAACCAAGCTTTAAATTACGATTACACGAGAGTTTTACGTGGGCAAATAGAACAAACTAAAGAAGAGTTAGGTGTAGTTAATAATCAGCTTAATAGCTTTAGTCAGGGCTTTATTGCAGCTAAAAAAGTACCGGCAGTATTGAAAGATTTATTAATTAATAATTCTGATGTGCAGGTTGTTAGTTTTAAGGTAAAGCCAGCAAAGGGAATAGATGTAGATAAGCTAGGTGAACATGATGCACAAACGCTATTTTTTGAACATCAAATGGTGGTGACCTTAAAGGGTAGCTACTTTAGTTTGCAACAATATTTGGCTGCGCTAAAAAGTAATCAAAGCAAACTATTAATACAAGAGTTTAGCTATCAGGTTCAGGTTCATCCACAAGCTGAATTAACTTTACAAATTGCTACAGTGAGCGCAAATGAAAAATTTATCGCTTTATAGTTTTTGTACTTTGGTGCTGTGTTTTTTTTCATTGAATGCAACCGCACAGTTACGTGATCCGACTCAACCTTACATACAAGTAAGTAACGGGATGCCAGTCGCTCAAAATACAGAGCTTAAATTACAATCTATCATAAAAAAAAATACAGTATTTAAAGCTATTATTTCGGGTCAGCTTTATCAAAAAGGTGACACGGTAAACAATTTTCGGGTGCTAAGAATTAACTCTAAACAAGTTGTATTAGCAAATGACGATAAGCAAATAAAATTAGAATTATATGACTATGAAATTAAAAAATAATTTATCTAGCCCATGGCTTGTTCTTTTATTATTGCCAACGTTTTTAACAGCGTGCCATAGTTTTAAGCCAGGTAAAGAACTTAAAAATCATATCGAACAAGAGCTTGTTGTAGATACAACTAAGGCAGTTGCGCCGTTAGAAATGCCTAATGAATTAACGCAAAGCTTATTATCATCTATAAATAGTGAGCAAAGCATAAGCGATGACTTAGCAATTAAGCGTTTTGATGTAGCTGCTAATGATGTTGAAATTGGTGCATTTTTTGCTGGCTTAACTGACGATACTCCATTTAGTGTTGCTGTTCATCCTGAAGTTAGTGGCACTATTAGTCTTAACCTAAAAGCGGTAACTTTTAATGAAGTTATTGCGGTTATTAAGCGAATGTACCCTTTAGATATCGTTAATGAGGGTCGTATTGTACAAGTGCTACCAGCTAAAATGAGAACAGAAACAATACCAGTAAACTATTTAATGATGCAGCGTAATGGGCTGTCAACAGTAAGTGTAGTTGCTGGTGGTGTAAGTCAGTTTGCACAAAATAGTGGCAGCTCTAGTGGCTCAAGTAGTTCTAATCAAGGTAGCCAAGAATTTGGTGGTGATGATCAAAGCTTAGAGTTAAATGGATCTCGTATTCAAACAATTAATAAAAATGATTTTTGGAAAGAATTAGAGCTTGCTCTTAAATCATTAATTGGCAGCAGTGATGGTCGTTATGTTGTTGCAAGCCCGCAAGCTAGCTTAGTAACGGTTAATGCATTACCAAGCGAAATTAGGCAATTAAAAGAGTTTTTACGCCAAAGCCAAGAAAATTTACAGCGCCAAGTTATTCTTGAAGCAAAAATAATAGAAATCACCTTAAAAGATGAATATCAACAAGGGGTTAACTGGGAACGTATATCGAGTGGATTAGAAGGCGGTGTTTCGTTTGCAACAACTGCTGGTACAACAATTAGTAATAGTATATCTGCTGTTTTAGGTGGGGCATCGTCGTTAACAATCCAAAAAGGGGATTTTAACGGAGTTATTAACTTACTCGAGACTCAAGGTGATGTGCAAATGCTCTCTAATCCTCGAGTAACTGCAACAAATAATCAAAAAGCAGTTATAAAAGTAGGTCAAGATGAGTATTTTGTTACCAATGTGTCGAGTACTACGGTAACAGGTACTTCTACTACAACGTCTCCTGAAATTGATTTAACTCCTTTCTTTTCGGGTATTGCATTGGATGTAACGCCGCAAATTGATAAATACGGTTCAGTTATTTTACATGTCCATCCTTCTGTAACTGAAACTGAAGAGCAATTAAAAGTAATTACTTTAGATGATCAACGTTTTGAGCTACCACTTGCACAAAGCAATATAAGAGAATCAGATACTGTAATTCGCGCACAAAGCGGCGAGATAGTTGTTATTGGTGGTTTAATGCAAACTACCACCGAAGATGAAGAGTCAAAAACACCTATTTTAGGTGACATTCCAATTTTTGGTAATTTATTTAAAAGCATACGTAAACGTCAAGAGAAAAAAGAGTTAATCATTTTAATTAAACCAACCGTTGTAATGCCAGACACTTGGAAAAAGCAACAAGGTGAAAGCCGTAAGCTTTTAAATACTTGGTATGAGAACTAACCATGTATTTAAGTTTTTTTAAACTAAGTGAAATGCCTTTCACGCTAACCCCAAATACTAATTTCTTTTGTGCTCTTGCGCCTCATCATGAAGCAATGCAAGTACTTACAACAGCGATTGAAATGGGTGAGGGGTTCATTAAAGTAACTGGTGAGGTTGGTACTGGTAAAACACTACTTTGCAGAAAGTTATTAAATCAAATTGAGCCTGACTATATTGTTGCTTATCTGCCTAATTCTTACTTAAGCCCTGAAGAACTTCGTTGGGCATTGGCTGTAGAACTGGGTATGGAAGTAGATAAAACATTGGATCAGCAAGCGCTCGGACAACTTATTAATCATTACTTACTCGATCTACAAGAAGATAATGAACGTGTAGTGCTTTTAATAGATGAAGCGCAGTGCCTTAGTTGGGAGACATTGGAAGCTCTTAGGTTGTTTACAAATTTAGAAACAGAAAGTGAAAAGTTAATCCAAGTTGTATTATTTGGGCAACCAGAATTAGATGAAAAACTTGCTAATAATAAGGTAAGGCAATTACGCCAACGAATTAGTTTTTCTTACTCGTTAAGAGCTATGACTGCTGCTGAAGTGATTTACTATATAAATCATCGATTACAAGTTGCGGGCTTTAATCAACCTCCATTATTTAACAACGCAATGGGTTTAAAAATAGCTCGAGCTAGTAGAGGGATCCCAAGATTAGTAAATATTTTATGCCATAAAGCTTTATTACAGGCTTACGGCGAAGGGGTAAATGAAATTACTACTCGTCATGTTCAACTTGCTATAAAAGACACCGAAGATTGTGCTAAATACCGTACTGGTCATTATTGGAGCTATAGTGCGATTGCATTCACTGTTTTAGCGATTGCCGCTATATGGGTATGGAGGCAGTGGCTATGAGCGTTATAAATAATATGCTTAAAAATATTGAGCAACGCGAAGCTAAACAAATAGCAGATCAAGATGCAGTCGGGGTTAATATTAAACCTATTTACGACATACAAAATCTACTCTTTAAAGTTTTAATAATACTCATTGTTTTGAGTGTGATTTTTATAGCATATCTATACTTGCCAACAGCAGAAAAAAGTAAAAAGCCACAACAAGAATTAACCGTAACATTAACGTCTAGCCTACCAGAGACTGAGTTAGAAATTCAAAAAGATGAAAACAGAGCGCTTGTAGTTGATGTTTTTAATGATCTTAACGATTCTGGTTTGCAAGCCAAAGAGCTTCCCATAGAAAATGTTAATGAGAATGACATAGAGCCTTCTAGTACAAAAGAACCCATTGAACTTGTTGTTAATAAATTAACGACAGAGGCGGCTGTAATAGCTAAACAAGATGAATTAAGAAGCGTAGAAAATGTGGATGAAGTTTTATCAGTGGCTGAAACGGTTGTTATTGATTTACCAAAACCCAAGCCTGTGAAAGCTAAATCTACGAATAAAATGACTAAAAGCTCAACGCCTTCTAAATCTCAAGAAGAATTAATTGCAGAACAATTAACAGCAGCTAAGCAGGCAATTCAGTTTGGTTTGTATGATGAGGCAATTAGTGACCTTAATAATATTTTACTTCAGTCATCGAAAAATATAGATGCTAGAAATTTACTCGCCTCAGCTTATTTTCAGCAGCAAGATATAAACTCCGCACAACAGGTTTTACAAGCTGGCATTAGCCAAAACCCAGATGTTTTAGAGTGGCGTATTATGCTTAGCAAAATTTTGATTATGCAGCAGCAATATAAAGAGGTGCTACTGCTATTAAGTGAAGACTTTGAAGTGAACGCTAACCTTGATTTTTGGGTATTACAAGGCACTGCAGCTCAAAGTGCTAATCAGCATACCAAAGCACTAAATAGCTTTAGGCATCTTACCCAATTACAGCCCAGTCAAGCAAAATGGTGGCTTGCTTTAGCAACCTCTAAAGACGCTTTGGGTGAATACCCTGATGCTAAGCATTTATACAAAATAGCTTTAGATTTGGGTGGGTTAAACACGGCAATGACTCAACATGCATTACAGCGCTTAGTTGCATTGAAGGAGGCAGTATGAGACCTAGTTTAAAAATGCGTTTAGGTGATTTACTTGTTCATGAGCATATGATTACTGAGGCGCAGTTGAATGAAGCGCTAAATGTTCAGGCTGCAACAGGTCGAAAGCTAGGGTCTACACTTATTACACTTGAGTTTATTAGTGAGCCTCAGCTATTACGTTTTTTAGCACAGCAGTTGCAAGTTCCATTTTTAGATATTTCTCAACGTAAAATATCACCTGATGTATCTAAGCTTTTGTCAGAAGTATATGCCAGAAGATATAGAGCGTTGGTAATTGAAGATAACGGTGATTCTGTTTTACTCGGTATGAGCGATCCGGCTGATTTAAGAGGGTTAGATCAGCTAGCACCTATGCTGGCTCCAAAGCGAATTGAGTTAGCAGTAGTACAAGAAAGCCAGATAATGGCTGCTTTTGATAACGTATATCGCCGAACTCAAGAAATAACGAGTTTTGCTGAGCAATTACATGAAGAATATGAAGACGTAGAAGAGTTCGATCTTAATTCCCTTGGTGACGAAACATCAGATGCAACCGTTGTTAAGTTACTGCAATCTATTTTTGAAGATGCGGTACAAGTGCGTGCATCTGACATTCATATTGAGCCAGATGAAGGCCTGCTTCGTATTCGCCAACGTGTAGATGGGGTACTGCAAGAGCACATTTTAAACCAAGTGAAAATAGCATCGGCACTCGTTTTACGTTTGAAGTTAATGTCGGGCTTAGATATATCTGAAAAGCGACTTCCGCAAGATGGACGTTTTAACATTAAAGTGCGCAGTCATAGCATTGATGTACGACTTTCAACGATGCCAGTGCAGCATGGTGAATCTGTTGTTATGCGTTTGCTTGATCAATCTTCAGGTATATTGTCGCTAGACGAGACAGGTATGCCTGTGCATATTTTAAAGCGTGTGCGCAGTATTATTAAACGTCCTCACGGTATGGTACTTGTAACAGGACCAACCGGTTCGGGTAAAACCACTACGCTTTACGGTGCATTAAGTGAACTTAACCAGCAAGAAAGTAAAATTATTACCGTAGAAGACCCTGTTGAATATCGAATTGGACGTATAAACCAGGTTCAAATAAATAATAAAATAGGTTTAAGTTTTGCGAGTATTTTACGTACTGCTTTAAGGCAAGATCCCGATATTATAATGGTCGGTGAAATGCGTGACCAAGAAACAGTTGATATAGGTCTTAGGGCTGCTTTAACTGGTCATTTAGTTTTATCTACATTACACACCAATGACGCTATTACTAGCGCTATGCGCCTAATTGATATGGGCGCGCCTGCATATTTAGTCGCAAGCTCACTACGTGCCATTATAGCTCAGCGCCTTGTAAGGCGCGTTTGCAATGATTGCAAAATACCATATCACCCAGACAAACAAGAAACGAGTTGGCTTAAATACCTTGGTGAAGATATTTCACATTCGCAATTTTTTAAAGGGCGAGGTTGCACAGGGTGCAATCATAGTGGTTATAAAGGGCGAGTTGGTATTTTTGAGTTGCTTGAAATGGATGATGCAATGATGGATGCATTGCGTGTTAATGATACTCAGAAATTTGCAAAAGCGGCAAAAAATAGCGCTAACTTCACACCCCTTTCAATGATGGCTTTAGATTATGCTAAGCAAGGAATTACCTCGTTAGATGAGGTGTTTAAAGTAGCAGAGTATATTCCCGAGATAGTCGGGGGCGATGATGCAGCTGTATAGCTACAAAGCCAAAGATATGAAAGGCATGCTTGTAAAAGGGCAACTTGAAGCAAGTAGCCAAGCGGGTGTTGCCGATAGTCTAATAAGACGTCAATTTATACCCATTTCAATTACATTAGTTGAAACTAAAAATAACATTAAAATTTTCGATAATTTATTTGTTGAAAAAATAGGTTTAGAAGACATGATCATGTTTTCTAGGCAAATGTATTCATTGTTAAAAGCGGGTATTCCTATTATTAGAGCAATGGTAGGTTTAGCTGATACAACCCAAAACAAAGAATTCAAAAATGTATTAATAGAAGTCACAAAGCAGCTAGAGCAGGGGCGTGATTTATCTAGTGCAATGTCGATTCATAATAAAGTATTTAGTCGCTTAACTATTTCTATGGTGATGGTAGGTGAAGGGTCTGGTCGATTAGAAGATGCATTTTACCAGCTAGCTATTTATTTTGAAAAAGAACAAGAAACACGTAAGCGGATAAAGGCTGCGATGCGCTATCCCACTTTTGTAATTTTAGCGCTAGTTTCCGCGATGATAATTTTAAATATTTTTGTGATCCCAACATTTGCCAGCATGTTTACAAAATTTGGTGCAGAACTCCCCTTAATGACTAGAATATTAATAGGGACTAGTAATTTTTTCGTTAATTACTGGTGGTTACTAATTATTATTTGTGTTGGCTGCGTTGTAATGTGGAAGCGTTATTTAAACACAACTGCAGGGCGTTTTAAGTGGGATCAATATAAGCTAAGAATTCCTTTCATTGGTGACATTTTAAAGCGTACTTTGCTTGCACGTTATAGCCAAAGCTTGGCAATGGTACTGCGCTCAGGTGTACCAATGACAACAGGGTTATCACTTACTGCACATGCGGTGGATAACAGTTATATGGAAAAAGCGATTATCACTATGCGACATGATATTGAAAAAGGCGATAGCTTGCTTAGGGTTTCTCGGTCGAGTGAATTGTTTTCTCAACTTGTTTTACAAATGGTTGCTGTAGGTGAAGAAACTGGACGTGTAGATGAGCTTTTGCAAGAGGCTGCTGATTATTACGAGCGCGAAGTCGATTATGATTTACGTAGTTTAACAGCAAAAATTGAACCTATTTTGACGGTGTTTGTAGCCATTATGGTGCTCATTTTAGCATTAGGTATATTTATGCCAATGTGGAATATGATGTCAGCTATCAAAGGTAATTAAAGTGACTACACTCATTACAGCTAATCATTCAAAAGGTTTTTCGTTATTTGAGTTAATTATTGTTGTTATTTTACTGGCAGTAATTCTGAGTTTTGCTATACCTCAATATATAGGTATTAAAAATCAAGCACATAATTCTAATGTTGATGCTGTTGCAGGCGGATTTTCCTCTGCTATAAGTATGGTACGCGGTCAATGGGAGTTAGAAAGAAGACCAAACGGTGCATTACATACAACATTTGTTAATTATGGAGGGGTAATCGTCGGAGTTGATGGGTCAATAGGTACACCAACGAGTGATGAAACAACAAAAATTGATACACGTGCTCAGGCTATGGATGCTGCTAAATGTCGTCAGGTATTAAATGCTATTTTACAAGACGCACCTAGTAGTACATTAAGTGATGAAATATCAAGAATAAAAAATGTTATTTTTTTAGTTAGATACAACGCAAAAAGTACACAATGCATCTATTATTTAACATATATTCTTGATTCTGAAAACATACCTAAAAATGGTGCTATTGCATCAGGGAATATAGGTTTTTCGTACTTTCCAATAACTGGAAAAGTACACATATTTAAAAATTAAGTAATTATTAAAAAGAGGCTTACTTATGAAAACGCAATCGTTAAAAAATCTACCTTTAAATAATCAAGCAGGTTTTACGCTTGTTGAATTGATTATTGTAATTGTTATTTTAGGAATTTTAGCTGTAACAGCAGCGCCGCGATTCTTAAATCTACAAGGTGATGCAAATGCTTCAACATTAGAGGGGCTACAGGGGTCTATTCGTAGCGGGATGAACATAGTTAACGGTAAATCTATTATTGCGAGTGACCATAAAAAAATAGCCGCATCTGTTATTGTGGACACTGGTGCTAATGTTCCTACCGTTTATGGTTATCCTGCAGCAACACAACCTGCCTTTGAAGCTTTTTTAGATGTGAGTTTTGCCGCTGATGATTCGGCTGACTTTAACTTAGCCGTTGTAGGCACTAAGGTTATTCTGTTTCCAAATAGTTATGTACAAACTGACGATTGCCGAATTGAATATACAGAAGCAACATCAGCAGCAGGAACCGCGCCGGTAAGAACTATTATTACACCGCCGATTGTCACTTTAGTTACAGAAGGCTGTTAATTACATAGATGATAAGTAGTAGTAAGCGGCGATTGCGTGGCTTCACACTCATTGAGTTAATTATTACTCTAGTGATATTGGGAATACTGTCGGTAACGGCAGGTCCCAAGTTTCTGGGGAGCTCAACTGAAGATGCGTATTCGTATCGAGATCGCACATTAAATGCGTTGAGAACAATGCAGTTACGTGCAATGCAAAATACGACTACTACGAGTTGTCATAAACTTTATATTACTCCCACTTTAATTGCAGGACCCACCCCAGATAATAATTGTGTAGGAGGTGCTGATATTAATAATAGCGATCACTTAGTTATACAAATTGATACACAACGAAGTGATATAACATTTACTGCATTAGATAGTAATGCAAATGAATTTACACAAATTAGTTTTGACCCTTTAGGTAAATCAGATCAAAACTGTACAACGCAATGTCGAATAGACGTCGGGTTGGCTGGTGTATGTATTAGCGGTGAAGGGCTTATTTATGCGTGTCCTTAAACATAACGGTTTTACCTTAATAGAATTAATTATTGGTATTGTTATGTTTGCAATTGCATTGAGCATAATCACCGCGCTCATTGCTCCTCAAGCTCAAAAAAGTGTAGAACCAATTATAGCTTTAAGAGCATCTGAGTTAGGGCAATCATTAATGAATGAAATTCAAAGTAAGTCATTTGATGAGCATAATGATCGTAGTGCTCCTTTTAAGCGCTGCGGTGAAATATCACTGGGTGCGCAAGCTTGTACAGCAACAAACGACTTCGGCTCCGATAACGCAGAAACACGCACAAGCTATAATGATGTTGATGACTATATTGAACTTTCAGGTCAACCTATTACTAATAGTTTAGGTGAGGCGCTATCAGAATACAGTGATTTTAGTTTGGTTATTACGGTGCAATACGACAGTGATTTTAATGCCGCAACAAACAACGATGGCACCACCTTTAAGCGAATTACTATCGAAGTGACATCATCTCAGGGTGAGGTTTACGGCTTTAGTGCTTATAAAGGAAACTATTAATGAATAAAGCCAAGCACCAGAAAGGGTTTACATTAATTGAACTGCTACTTGTAATGGTAATTATGGGTATTTTAGCGGTGAGCGCATTTTCGTTTATAGGCGCTGGTGTAAGTATTTATTCACAAGGTGTAGAGCGTCAAGAAGCAGTAGCACAAGCTAGATTTTTAATAACGCGTTTAAGTAAAGAATTGCGTCATGCAACGCCAAACTCATTGAGACTAACTTGCGATAACAGTACCGGTGGAGCATGCAGTACTCAACAATGCCTTGAGTTTACGCCATTTTTATCTGCGACCCATTACACGAATTACTTGCCTACAACGTCACCATTTAATGTTACCGCTGTCGATTTCGAACTAAATAATTTAACGGAACCTCAAGTTGGCGATTGGGCTACTGTGTATCCGTTAAATAGCGCAGATATATACAACGAGAATAACGACAAGCGTTTACAAGTATCAGCATTTACTAATTCGACAAGTAGTGCAATCGACCAATGGCAATTTAGCAAAGCATTTGCTGAAGAATCACCTAGTAAACGACTTTATTTACTAGATGAGCCTGTTAGCTTTTGCATTGAAGGCAACAGCTTATATCGATATACAAATTATGACTTTAATGTAAACCAGCTTAATGCAGTTGGCTTACAAATAACGAGTGGTGTGAAGCGAGATTTATTGGGTATTTATATAGCAAATGATCTAGCAAATACTTTATTTTTTACGTTAGATAAATTGGCTTTACAACGAAACTCAGTTTTAAATATCCATGCACAAATGGTATTTAATGACACGGAAGTAATGAATTTTAACCATGAGGTACATGTCCCCAATGTACCTTAAAAAAAAGACTCCGATTAAAAATATGCCATACAGGCAAAGAGGTAATTTAATAATTGTCTCTTTGGTGATCATTGTTGCCTTATTGGCGCTTGGGTTAGCTTTAGTTAAAGTGCTTTCAGGTGCTTCTCAACAGAATACGATTGAATATTACGGTGCACGCGCTTTTATGGCTGCGCAAAGTGGTATCGAAAGTGGTTTAGTAGATCTATTCCCACTTAATAGTGCAGCCCAAAATTGTGCAGCGGTGACTTCAAACTTAACCTTTGAAACAAGCTATTTAGAGTTTTGCACTGTATCGGTCAGTTGTAGTGAGTATATAGGCTTGCCCGATACTAGCTCGCGCTCCGGCACTGTTAATATATACTATTTACAGAGCTCTGCTATATGCGCAGCAAATGATTGCGCTATTGGTGACTCTTGTCGAAAAGACTATTGGCAAACACAAAGAACACTCAGTGTTGAGGCAAAAACCCTACCATGATAAAAAATATATTATTGCTTATTTTTTTCATAACTTTGTTGTTTTGCAATAAAGTCTTTGCTGTTATACCTAAAATTGAAGGTCGTTATATTGAATTGCAAAATACGTATACATCACCAGTTTGGACAAAAATAAATTTTCAGCAACAATATATAACACCGCCAGCCGTTTTTATGCTTTCAACCAACCAAGGTGGCAACCCTGCAATTGTAAGGGTAAGAAATATAACTACAACAGGGTTTGAGGCGCTTCCTTTGGAGCCATCAGGAGAAGATGGTGGTCATATTAATATGGGGGCTCATTATTTAGCTGTTGAGTATGGAGTGCATGAATTTCCTGATGGGACGATAATGGAAGTGGGTAGTACTGATTTGCAATTAGAGCTTCAGTATGGAGCTAAGTCAGGTTTTTCACCATTTACTCCTACAGGATATAAATCACTGCTTTTTGCTCAACCTTTTACACAGCGACCTAATTTCTTTCATTCATTGCAAACACTTAATAGTGTTGATAGCAACCCACCAAACAATGCTTTGATACCATTTTTAACTATAGCCGTAGAAACGGGGTCTTTATCTGCTAATGGCGTAAATATAGCGCTAGAGGCATCTGAAACTGAATTTGGTTTAGTTAACAGTGAAACCGTTGCTTATTTAGCTGTTGAGCCTGGTTTTGATAGGGCATTTACTGACGATAATGGGGTCGAGGTAACTTGGGAAAGCTTCTTTACTGGCTTTGCCGTAGATGGTTGGACTGATGGCTGTAATTACTTTAGTTTTACTAACAACTTTTTAGTGGCTCCTTTAGTTGTGGCAAGTAAAAATTCACGTGTAGGGACTGATGGTGGCTGGCTACGTAGTTGTAATTTAAGAACTGATCGTTTGGGGCTGGTGGTTGACGAGGATCGCGACGGAGATAACGAACGAACTCACCCAAATGAAGAAGCATCTATACTGGCTATGACCAGTACATTTGTTTCTAATGGCGATATTTTAAGTTGTGATACATTATTTCCTGGAGCGCTTTCTACCTATGATAATGGTGAAATTCAATTGGTTCAGGGTGTTGAAGTAACAGATAACAATGCACAATTTGTTACAACAACGAGTTTAATTTCAACAGCATTGACTAACCCTCCTTTATGTAATGGACAGGAGTGTGCAGCAAGCGGTAATAATTCATTAGAACCAAGCCAAGCGGCGCAAGTCCCTACGGTACCTAATGATGGGAGCTCTACAGGACCTGTACCAACGTCATTAGCTGGTGACTATTTTTATGATGAGTTACAACTGAGCATGCTTGAGACCGAATACAGAGTTACAGCGCCTACACGTATTTTTTTAAAAGACACTACATCATTACTATCAACATCATTTTTAAATATAGGTCAAACTAATATAGTTCTTGAAGCAGATGCCTATTTAGCTATTTATGTTGATGGCGCTGTTGCTATTGCAGCTGATGCTAATATTTCTGCTTATATTGTTGCCACTGGTGAAGTGAGAATTGCACAAAATGTAACATACCAAGGCTCTATTACATCAGGTACTCAAATTATTACCGAAGGAAGTTCAACGTTTGATGCTTTACCTGTACCTGATAGTATTCCTGGCTTGTGTGGTATTTACACTCCCGTTTTATTAGATCATTATCGAATTACAATGAGTGATAATAAAGGACTCACTTGCCAAGCAAAAGAAATGACCTTAACAGCCTGTGCAAACGATGCATGTAGCATATTGTTTGATGAGCCATCAAGTTTAGATTTATCTCCTGATAATAGTGGTCAGCAAAGTTGGGTAACTGGGGAGAACATCAGTTTTACAGGCTCGGCTCCAATCGACTTTGCTAAGCGTACAACCGGTACTGCTACATTTGGCTTTAATACTGCCGATCCTTCTGCGCCTATACGCTGTTACATTGGTGGTAATAACGTGGGTTTGAGTGGGTGTAAGGTAACGTTTTCTGATGCTGGATTTATTTTTACAAACGATACCAATAATAGTACAACAATCCCAACTCAGTTATCAGGTAAACCCTCAGATACAGGCTTTAATGCCAAAGCGCTTTCGATTCAGGCTGTAAAAACTAACACCACAACCGGTGCGTGTGATGCTGCGTTTCCTGTCGGTGCCGATGTTTCTTTAGAACTTGCTTATACGTGCAGTGCAGGGGCGAGCTGTTCTGACCCTATACAGCTTGAGAACAACAACAATACATATAATGTTGAGCAAGCCTATCAATCATTTCCACTGAGGTTTGATGATGACTCTAAAGCACAGATTGTTATTAATTATCCGGATGCAGCCAAGCTTAGTCTTAATGCAAAAACTAATTTAATTTTAGACCCCGTTACTAACTTATCGGTTAATTTAGAAGGTAGTTCTAATGAATATGTTGTGAAACCATTTGGGCTTGCGATGGATTTGCCCAGTGATGGTTTTGCAGCTGATGCAAGTGGAAGTCTGTTTAGATTAACGGGTGAGTCATTTGATTTAAAAATGAATGCAGTGCAATGGGAAGCCGGGCAAGATAACGACAATGACGGTTATCCTGACGATTACAGTAGTATTACCAATAATACGATAGCTAAGCATTTTATTTCAGAGCAACCATTCGTTGAAGCAGTACTTAATGCACCGACGCCAGGCACAGCCGGTACGTTAGAAGTAATTAGCACCAGTGCATTTAGTGACACCGGTAACTTAAGTGAATCAATTTCACAATATAGTTATGACCAAGTCGGTATTATTGATTTAACTGCGGGGCTTGTAGATGCTGATTATTTTGGTGCAGGCGATGTAAGAGGAGAAATATATAACGTTGGTCGTTTTGCTCCTTCACAATTTCAAGTAATAGCTATTCAGGCGAATGCCCAATGTACGCAATATGGTAGTAATTTAACCTACCTAGAGCAGCCTTTTGAATTAGCTTTTACGGTACAAGCGCAAAATCATAAAAATGAGTTAATGGGTAATTATAAAAACGGGTTTGATAAATCGACAGTACAAGTTAATGCAGAAAATAATGAAGTCAGTAATTATGCGCCGGCTACCGACTTTAGCAGTCGCTTAGTTAATCTTGGATCAAATAGTTGGAGTGATCAAAATGACGGGCAATGGCAATTAAACCAAGTTGATACCACGCTAAAAAGGCTTGGAGTTGATCAACCAGATGGACCTTTTTCTATGGTTAACTTAATGGCTACGCTTACTGATATTGAAGGTGCTACATTAATTGATGCTAATGACAAACCTAATACACAAAATACCTGCGCAGCTAATTGTAATAGTGTGCGTTTAAATAGCGTACCAATTGACTTTAGATTTGGACGATTAGTACTTAGTAATAACGCAGGGTCGGATCTCGATTCTTTACTTATACCTATGCAAGCTCAATATTGGGATGGCAACGGGTTTGTAATTAATAATGAAGATAACTGTAGCGTGTTCGATCATACAAAGTTAAGTCAAATATCCCCCGCATCACCTGTATTAGCATATGAATATGGAAATGGTTCATCGGGAGAGCTCGAAGCTGGGGGTTACCCCGCTGATAATGGCATTTATGCTCAAGCAAATGGGTCAGGAGAATTTACGCTGGAATATAATACACTAGACTGGTTAAAGTGGGATTGGCAAGGAGATGAATCTCAGCTTGATCCTCGCACTATTTTACAATTCGGTCGCTTTAGAGGAAATGATCGGGTTATTTACTGGCGTGAAACACGTGAATAGTTGTAAACTAAGATAATAATTGAACAAAGCTTGTGTTTTGTGCTTCAAGTACATAGCATACGGGTTTGATTATAAAAATAATAACGACCAAATAATTGCCGCTTTTTGGGACTGGAATATATGCGAATTGCTTCTTTATCTCTTTTAATTTCAGCTAGTTTGATAGCTAGTAGTGCATTTGCACAAGACACTGCTACTGTGACTGGAATTGATTCAGAGATTAGTATTAAACAAACAGAATACGATAACTCGACAAGAATACTTGATAAACACTTAAAAGAAGAAAGTCAGTTACAAAACCAACTGGAATTACTTCGTTCTCGTTCTACTGAGCTAGATAAAGAAAAAAACCAAGCCCTTGATGCGATGAATGAAATGTATCGCCGATTAATCGACGATCCTACGCTTGATATTAGTACGGCTCAATCGCGTTATCAAAAAGCGGTGGCCGATCACAAGCAAAATAAAGATGATATTTCTATGCAGTTGGCGGCAATTGCATCCCACCGTAAAGATATTGAACAGATTCGTGTTGCCAAACATACACTTTTAAATACTTTAGAAACCTTAAAAGAGCAATTAACAACGGCTCGCGTTGAGCGTTTGCGTAACGAGTTTACCCGAGAAGGTGCACTTGAAGTTAATCACACAATAAATTGTAAGCGTACAGAAACACTTGCAGCATGTGAGCAACGCGGTCAGCAAATGGGTTTACAAAAAGCGACCAAACGCTTTGTAGACCAAATTTTTGCAAACTTAACTGAAGAGCGTTTAGTAGAGCCAAAGCGTAATATGGCCGGCGCGCAAGTACAAATTTTAAGTAGCCACGTAGTAAATAGTGCTTTTAGTGGACAAGGTAATTACAACGTTAATCTAAGCGTAACAATGCGTGGTGAAGTTAATAGCAGCCGCTTATGTAGCTTATTAAGTGTTGATAATCGCTATTGTTCTGAATATGGAACTCCACTGGCAACTACATATCAGCCTTCATACAATAATACTTATTCTGATAGTCAGTTAACATTCAGTAATAACGCGGATAATACTGACACTGTATCTGTATCTCGTTTAAATAAGCAGCCTATACGTGATTACTCAGTAAAAAAAGCATCAGCGGAAAGAGATTATCCAGTAATATTGAACAAGGATAAATACGAGTCTGTTGAGCTTACATTACGTTCGAATGTATATGATGATGAAGTGTTTATTGATGGTGTAAGCTTTGGCTCAACACGTTTAATAACTCGCTTACCAAGCGGTGTTCATAACATTGAAATTCGTAAGTTAGGTTATAAACCTTATCAAGCTCGTATAGATTTGACTAAGGCACAAACCATTCACGCAAACTTAGTAAAAAAGTCTGAGTCGATTGCTGCACCGACGTACACTCGTGAGCAACCAAAAGTTGAAACTCGCCAGGTGAGCCAAAACGTTAGTGTTTCAAGCACAAATGTTGAAACACCTGTTGTTGTTATTCCTGCTGGTAAGTTCAAAATGGGTGATATTAATGGCAATGGTCTGGCTAATGAACGTCCTGTTATTGAAAAGGCGATAGCAAATTCATTTGCTATGCAAAGCAAAGAAGTGACTGTGGGTGCATACGAAAAATTCGTATCAAACACTGGTTATAAAACGCAAGCAGAGCAAAGTAAAGGGTGTGCGTATTATTTAAATGGTGAGCCTGTATGGGAAAACGATTTAAATTGGCGTAATCCTGGTTTTGAACAAAGTAATGATTTTCCGGCTGTATGTTTAACCTATAACGATGCTAAAGCATATGCTGAGTGGTTATCTGGTCAAACAGGGCAGCAATTTCGTTTACCAAGTGAAGTTGAGTGGGAATACGCAGCACGCGCAGGAACTGAAACTGAGTACCCTTGGGGTAACGAAATTGGTAAAAATTTAGCTAACTGTGGTTGGTGTGGTAGCGAATGGTCAAACAAACGTGCAGCGCCTGTTGGTTCTTTTTCTCCTAATGCATTTGGATTATACGATACCGTAGGCAATGTGTGGGAATGGACCGATAAAAAATCAGGTGAGTCTGATGTAGCAGTAAGAGGTGGAGCCTGGAATTTTGCCCCAAGTCTTGCTCGTGCATCAACGCGTTTAATTTTAGCGCCTGATTTTAGATCTAACTACATTGGTTTTCGCTTAGTACGCGAAAGGTAATATTTAGTAAGGAAGCTTAATTGCTTCCTTTTTCAAAATTAACAAAGGCAGCTGTGCTTTACATTGCTCAACTAATTAAGCATGTTGAAGTGAAGCAGCTAACATAAGAACGTATTTCTAAGGTCATCCAGCCTCATGTTTAAAAAACTCCGTGGTATTTTTTCTAACGATCTATCGATCGACTTGGGTACAGCCAATACCCTAATTTATGTAAAAGACGAAGGCATTGTATTAAATGAACCTTCAGTAGTTGCTATACGCCAAGAGCGTGCTGGTGGACCTAAAAGTGTTGCATCTGTAGGTACAGAAGCAAAACTTATGTTGGGTCGTACGCCTGGCAATATAAAAGCAATTCGTCCAATGAAAGACGGTGTTATCGCTGACTTTTTTGTAACCGAAAAAATGTTACAACACTTTATTAAGCAAGTGCATAACAACAACTTTATGCGCCCAAGCCCACGAGTACTAATTTGTGTACCATGTGGTGCAACTCAAGTAGAAAAACGTGCAATACGTGAATCTGCTATGGGTGCCGGTGCGCGTGAAGTTTACCTAATTGAAGAGCCAATGGCAGCAGCAATTGGTGCAGGCTTGCCAGTATCAGAAGCAACTGGTTCTATGGTTGTTGATATTGGTGGTGGTACAACTGAAGTTGCTATTATTTCACTTAACGGTGTTGTTTATTCATCATCTGTGCGTATTGGTGGCGATAAGTTTGATGAAGCTATTATTAATTATGTACGTCGTAACTTTGGTAGTTTAATTGGTGAAGCAACCGCTGAAAATATTAAGCATCAAATCGGCTCTGCATTTAAAACAGATGAACCAATCGAAATTGAAGTACGTGGTCGTAACCTTGCAGAAGGTGTTCCGCGTTCATTTATGCTTAACTCACATGAGATTTTAGAAGCATTACAAGAACCACTAATGGGTATTGTAAGTGCGGTTATGGTTGCACTTGAGCAGTCACCACCAGAGCTTGCATCTGACATTTCTGCTCACGGTATGGTACTTACTGGCGGCGGTGCATTATTAAAAGATTTAGATCGTTTATTAATGGAAGAAACGGGTATTCCTGTTGTTGTTGCCGACGATCCGCTTACATGTGTTGCACGTGGTGGCGGTAAAGCACTTGAGATGATTGATGTTCACGGTGGTGACGTTTTTAGTTACGACTAATGAAATTAATGTTTGGAAGAACTGTATCCTTGCAGCTGCGACTTTTTGTCGCAGTGTTTTTGAGTATCGCACTCATAGCCGCAGACAGGTACACACAAGGTGGTACGGTTGTTCGTACCAGCCTAAACACCCTCGTAAGCCCATTAATTTACGTTGCTAATTTACCCTACGAGTTATTCAGCTTAAGCGCTAAAAGTTTACACACACGTGATCAACTCCTTACTGAAAATGAAGCGCTTAAAAAGAAGCAAATGCTACAAAGCGAGCAACTTCAGCAGTATCAATTTCTAGCCAGAGAAAATCAAAAACTTCGTGCTTTGTTAGGCTCATCTGCAAAACAACCTAATCGTAAAATTATTGCACAAGTACTCTCCGTTCATTCTAATCCGTATAGTCACCAAGTTGTTATTAATCGTGGCACAACCGATGGACTTAGCGAAGGGCAGGCTGTTATTGACGAAATGGGGGTTGTAGGGCAGCTCACTAAAGTTGGCTCAACAACATCTCGTGTTTTATTAATGACCGATACAACACATGCAACACCAGTGCGTATTTTACGAAATGATGTGCGAACAGTGGTTGAAGGGATTGGTAAAATTAATGTAGTTAAGCTCTCGCATGTACCTCATAGCTTAGATGTTCGTATTGGCGATATATTAGTAACATCAGGGCTGGGGGGCACTTTTCCTGAGGGTTACCCGGTAGCTGTTGTTACTGAGATTAATCGTGATGAAGGGCGTCCTTTTGCACAAGTTTACGCAGAGCCTATTGCGCAGTTAGACCGTATTCGCTTATTAGTTATTTTATGGCGAAATCAACAGGAGCGCTTAAACAATGATTAGTCGTTATTCATTGTTAATTGCACTAAGCATATTTCTTGCACTGGTAATGGCATTAATGCCGTTACCATTTTCGTTCGAACCATTTAGACCTGATTGGGTATTACTGGTATTAATGTATTGGTCACTTGCAGTGCCGCATCGTATAAATATTGGTACAGCGTGGGTGGTTGGTTTATTAATCGACCTAGCATCGGGCTCACCGCTTGGAGTTAACTCACTCACATACTCAATTTGTATTTTTGTAACGGCAAGTAATTTTCAAAAAATTCGCAACTTTTCGCTTTGGCAACAAAGCTTACTAATTGGCTTATTTTTAACGTTGTATCATTTAATGCAATTTTGGTTAAATCACTTTTTGCTTGGTGTTTACTTTAATCCACAATACTTATGGCCGGTTTTAACGGGTACGTTGAGCTGGGTTTGGTTGTTTTTATTACTTCGTAAATATCGCAGACACTTTAGGATCAGGTAAATGACAACCTCAGTATATTTGGCATCTGCCTCTCCTCGTCGTAAAGAGTTATTAGCTCAATTAGGTATCGAGTTTTCACAATTTAGTGTTGATGCAGATGAAAGCCAATACCCAAATGAGCCCCCGTATGAGTATGTAGAGCGCTTAGCGCGTTTAAAGGCATGCTCTGGTGTTAAACTGGGGTATACAGACCGTCCTGTGCTTGGTAGTGACACTGTGGTAGTTATTGATAACCAATCACTTTGTAAGCCTCGTGACGAAGCTGATTTTACACATACACTAAAGCGTTTATCAGGTAATACACATCAAGTATTAACGGCAATTGCTTTTGCTACACAAGAAAAAGTATTGAGTTGTGTTGTAAGTACAGATGTTACTTTTAAAACTCTCACAGATGAAGAAATAAAAGCCTATTGGCAAAGTGGAGAGCCACAAGACAAAGCCGGTGGTTATGGCATTCAAGGCTTAGGCGGACGTTTTGTTACCCACATTTCAGGTAGCTATTTCTCCGTTGTAGGCTTACCTTTGTATGAGACCGAACAATTATTAAAAACATTCTTAAGAAGGTAACATGAGTACAGAATTACTAATAAATGTCACGCCAAGTGAAAGCCGTGTTGCCCTAATCGAAAACGGTGTACTACAAGAAATTCAGCTAGAGCGAATTGGTAACCTAGGTATTGTGGGTAATATCTATCTAGGAAAAATAAGCCGTGTTCTGCCGGGTATGCAAGCTGCTTTTGTAGATATAGGTCTTGAAAAAGCGGCATTTTTGCATGCATCAGATATTGTAAATAGCGCATCAATTGTTGAAGGCGTAGACGACGTTCCAATAAAAAAAGTACAAGACATTCGTGAACTTGTTCGCCAAGGTCAATACATTATGGTGCAAGTGGTTAAAGACCCACTAGGTACTAAAGGTGCAAGACTTACCACCGACATTACAATACCATCACGCTATTTAGTTTTTATGCCAGATGCGACCCATGTAGGGGTTAGTCAGCGCATTGAAACTGAAGAAGAACGTTCTCGTCTTAAAAAAATAGTCGCTGAGTATGGCGATGAAAACGGCAGCTTTATAGTGCGTACCGCAGCTGAGGGCGCAAGCGAAGCTGAATTGCGACACGATGCCGGATTTTTAAGAAAGTTATGGGAAAAAATAACATCTCGCCGTAAAAAAACGAGCAAAGCCAGTATATTACATGAAGATCTAACACTTGCCTTTAGAACCCTGCGTGATTACGTTGGTGAGGATATGGAGCGTATTCGTGTTGACTCAAAGCTTACTCATGAAGAGCTAAAGTTATTTACAGAAGAGTTTGTTCCACAACTTTCTCAGGTTTTAGAATACTATCCTGGCGAGCGACCTATATTTGATCTATTTGATGTTGAAAATGAAATTCAAAAAGCATTACATCGTAAAGTCACGTTAAAGTCGGGTGGTTATATAATTATTGACCAGACCGAAGCGATGACCACTGTTGATGTAAATACAGGTGCTTTTGTTGGGCATCGAAACTTAGAAGAAACAATTTTTAATACCAATGTAGAAGCTACTTCTGCAATTGCTCGCCAACTGAGGTTACGTAATTTAGGCGGTATTATTATTATCGACTTTATCGATATGATAAGTGAAGATCATAAGCGTCGTGTATTACACTCACTTGAATCTGCTTTAGCAAAGGATCGTACTAAAACTAATATAAATGGGCTTTCAGCGCTTGGTTTAGTTGAAATGACGCGTAAACGTACGCGCGAAAGCTTAGAGCATATTTTATGTGATGTGTGCCCAGCATGTTCTGGTCGTGGCTCGCAAAAAACGGTTGAGACGGTTTGTTACGAAATACTACGTGAAATAGTACGTGTTAATCGTGCTTATGCTGCCGACAAGTTTATGGTGTATGCAGCGCCTGCGGTAAGTGAAGCCTTACTTAATGATGAGTATCATAATCTTGCTGAGCTTGAACTATTTATCGGTAAACAAGTCAATATTCAAACAGAGAGTTTATACAGCCAAGAACAGTTTGATGTGGTAATGATGTAATGACGGTAAAAGCGGCCTGTTTTTTTTGTTTTAGAAAGTTATGGCAAACCTGCGCCATAGTTTTGGTATTACTGGCCGTTATTGTTTCAATTTTGAAATACACCCTTCCATATGTAAACGATTACAAAGGCGATATAGAAACCTACCTACACGATAAGTTTGCAGTAAGTCTTTCAATTGGCGCAATTTCGGCTAATTGGCAAGGTAATGGTCCTTCTTTAGTACTTGAAGATTTATCCTTTAAAGATAACGAAACAGCTCCTATTTCGCTCACCATAGCTAAAACAAGCTTAGAACTAAACTTATGGGAAAGCTTAAAAACGCTGCAGTTAAAATCTAATTACTTTGTTATTAATGGTTTTCATACCAGTGTGAATGTTGATAATTTGTTTAATGGTGATGATAAAGGTGAGGTTTCGTTTGAGCAAAAAGAGCTAATCGAAGGGCTTTTTTTAGGTGAAACCGGTCATTTTGCAATAGAAAATTCCAGTATTAACTTTATACTAGAAGATGGTACAGAGCGAAAATTACTGCTTAAAAATATTATTTGGCAAAATGAAGAAGAACAGCATTTAGGCAGTGGTGAATTGGCACTGCCAGGTATTTCAGTTGGTAATTTTGACGCCCGTATAGCGCTTACAGGTAAAACTATAGAGCAAGTCGCTGGCGATATGTATGTGCAAGCTAATAAAGTTGATGTATCTAACTGGTTAGCTCAATACATCAGTACTGAAAAACAACAATTACGTAGCGATATAAACTTACAGGCGTGGTTAAAGCTAGAAAAAGGCTTAGTAAGTGATATAAAAATGCAGTGGTTACCAAGTTTTGTTCGCTGGCAACATGATACTCAAGAACAAAGCGTTAGTTTAAGCGAAGGTGGTTTTCACTTATACCCAGAACAAAAAGGTTGGCACTTAAAAAGTACCGGCTTAACGTTTAATAGCAACGATAAGGCATGGCCAAGTTTAGAGTTTGAGGCAAAAATAGGCGCTCAAAGTAAGATATGGTTGCAACAGGTTGATTTAGAACTTCTTAGTAATTTAGCCGCCTTAAGTAATTTTGATGGTTTAGACCCCTTTTTAGCTCGAGCTCCTAGCGGGAAAATTAAACAAGCTTACTTAAGCTTCACTAACCCCGAGCAATGGCAGTTATGGTTTGACGCTAATAATATTGGCTGGCAAGAACTAAATTCAATACCAGCAGTGCAAGCACTGCGCGTAGATGGCTTAATGAATCAAAGCCGTGGTCGTATCTCGTTATTTGGTGAAAACGGCACATTTGTTACCGGCGAAAGCTTTAGTCACGATATAGATTATAACCAACTTAATATAGATTTAGATTTAGCAAAACAAGACGATGGCTGGCATGTTAGCAGCGATGATATCTGGTTTGATAATAACGATATAACGTTTGCTGGAGAAATGCAGCTTAGCTTAGGTGATAGCCCACGCCTTGATTTATACGCAGAGACGTTCATTCCCGATGTAAGTATTTTAGGGCGTTATTTACCTTTAAAAATAATGACCCCAAAGCTGGTGACTTATTTAAATGGTGCAATTAAAGGTGGTGAAGTTTCTAAAGCACAAGTGTTGTTTTCAGGTCCACTTTCGGGATTTCCATTTACTGATAACTCAGGGCAATTTGATTTTGTTGCGCAAATCGATAATGCAGCATATCAATTTGATCCAGACTGGCCGACAGTCACTGATGCAGACTTGCAATTACACTTTTCAAATGAACGAATGGATATATATAGCCAAAAAGGCAAGCTCGTAAATTTAGACATTGGTAGTGGTGTAAAGGTAAGCATTGCTGACTTAATGAGTGCAGATGAATTAATTGTACAAATAGATAAAAAAATACCGATGGAAAAGCTGCATGATTTTTTTACAGCTACCCCCCTTGCTAAACCTCTAGCTAACATTTTTAATGTTGTGCAAATAAAAGGGGAAGCAAATGCCAATATAGAATTATTAGTTGGCTCTAAATTTAAAGGCGGAGCAAGTGTAAGTGGCGTATTAGGCTTAACAGAACTCCCTGTTTATATAGCCAGTCCTGGTATTCAACTAGACAACTTTACTGGTGAACTGCATTTCGAAAACGATAATATAACCCTTAATAATACCACTGCAACTTGGTTGGGTATGCCGCTTAATATTGATTACAACAGTAAAAGTAATAATAAAGACTACCAAGCAAATATTGATATAAATGCACAACTAGATGCCGAAACTCTTATCGATAATGCTCAAGGTATTTTAAATAACTATTTAAGTGGGCAAACTAATGTTGATATTGGTTTAGTGCTTAATTTTACCGAGCAAGGCTTTAATTATCGAGCTAAGGTCACTTCACCTTTAATTGGTTTAGTAAGTAATTTACCGGCACCTTATAGTAAAAGTAGTGAGCAAGTATGGCCCCTTGATGCCTTAATACAAGGTGATGAAATTTCTAACTTAATTACTGCAAATGCTAACCAGCAGTTCTACTTTAATGCGATTTTAGAAAATGGTAAGCAGCAATTTAGTAATGTGCACTTTGTGCTTGGAAAGCAGGATTTAGGGCTTAACCAAAAAGATTTAAGCGTTAACATTAACCTTGAAAAAACAGAACTGGTGCCTTGGTTTGATCTAATTAATCAAATTATTAATACAGCTAAAGCAAACCCTAGTAATAAGTCAAAAGGCATTATGCCGCCACTTAGCGAAGTAGTAGCAAGCATTGATACGCTAAATGCGAGTAATGTTGTATTTAACGACTTTGAAATGCGCTTAACGCCGGTACAAAATGACTTATATTTAAAGCTTAATGCTAAAGAGTTGCGAGCAAGTGTGTTTATTCCTTCATCGCAACCGACTCAACCAATTCGTATCAGCAGCGATTACTTAAGACTTAACTTTATTGAGCCACCAGCACAAAAATTAGAAGTAACAGATATCCTTCCTGCTAAAGATCTAAGTTGGTTAACTAAAGTACCAGCAATAGAATTTGAATGTGCAGACTGTAAGGTAGCAAATTATCAATTAGGTAAAGTGAGCGCCTCAGTATTGAGTGACAGTAAACGTTTTATTATTTCGCAATTAGTTATTGATAAAGGCGATCATGTTTTACGCACCAAAGGCGATTGGCAAAATGGTGTAACAGAACTAAGCGGTAATCTTAAAAGTGAAGATATTGGAGCATTGTTTAATGAGTTTGATTTAACCACCGCGATTAAAGATTCTAAAGCCAACATTAATTATAATCTGACGTGGAAAGCTGCACCTTATGACTTTGATGTACCAAGCTTAAGTGGCACTGTTGATTGGGATTTAGGCGAAGGGCACTTGACTGAAGTAAGTGATGGCGGTGCGCGGGTATTTTCTTTACTGAGTCTAGATTCGCTAGTACGTAAGCTAAAACTCGATTTTAGAGATGTGTTCTCAAAAGGATTTTTTTACAACAGCATGCAAGGCTCAATGCAGCTAGAAAATGGTATTGCTTACACTAAAGATACTAAAATGGATGGCGTACCAGCCGATTTAACTATTAAAGGTTATGCAAATTTAAACACACTTGATATAGATTATGATCTTGCTGTGGCGCCGCAGGTAACGTCAAGTATTCCAGTTATTGTTGCGTGGATGGTAAATCCTGTAACAGGGCTTGCCGCATTAGCTCTGGATAAGGTTATTCATTCAGCTCGGGTGATCTCAGAGATCAACTTTAAAGTAACAGGAAAAATGAACGATCCTATCGTTCAAGAGCTTGATAGAAAAAGTCGAGAAGTTACGCTGCCCCAAGCCGCGCAAAATCAGCCACAAGCATCAGCAGAGTCAAAGTTTAAAAATGCGGGCGTTACGGTAACACAATGAGTAAGGCTAGTAGTGTAGTTGCACCAACAATAATTGCTCTGCAAATGTGTTCTAAGTTAAACGCAGATGAAAATATTGAAGAACTTAAGCTTGCACTTCAAACCTTACCAACAACACGCCCAATGTTAGTGTGTTTACCCGAAGCTTTTTTAGTCTTTAGTAAAAGTGGCAGCGATACGCTTTTAGTTGCCAAACGCATTGAGCAATACAAACAGCAATTAAGTGAACTGTGCAAACACCATAATATTTGGTTAAGCGCAGGAACAATCCCTGAGCTTCATAATAACAATAAATATTACGCTGCGTCGCATCTATATAATAACCAAGGCGAGCTTGTTGCCTCTTACAACAAAATACATCTATTTGACGTAAATGTAGACGATACAACAGGAAGCTACCGCGAGTCAGACTTTACCCAAGCAGGTAAGGAAGTAATTGTTGTAGACACTCCCTTTGGTAAAATTGGCTTAACAGTATGTTATGATCTGCGCTTTAGTGGCTTATTTAATGAGTTAGTGCGCCAAGGAGCTGAAATTATATTAGTGCCCAGCGCATTTACCGTCGTAACAGGGCAAGCGCATTGGCAGCCATTATTAACTGCTCGCGCAATTGAAACGCAATGCTATATAGTAGCGGCAGCCCAGCACGGTACACATGAAAATGGCCGACAAACTTACGGTCACAGTATTATTATTTCACCTTGGGGTAACACCCTTGCTGAATTGCCAATAGGCACCGGTTTTATAAGCTGCAACGCAGATTTAAACCAGTTACACAAAATTAGACGAGATATGCCTGTGCAATCTCATCAACGATTTAGAGAGCATTTATTATGAATTCGGTTGAACAGCATTTATTACACGACAGCCAGCTAAATCGAGACGAACTCGAAAAAACGCTTGCCTACATTCACCAACATAAAGTGGACTATGCCGATTTATACTTTCAATCAAGCCATCATGAATCGTGGGTGCTTGAAGACGGCTTAGTTAAAGAAGGTTCTTATAATGTTGAGCGCGGCGTTGGCGTACGTGCTGTAAGTGGTGAAAAAACAGGTTTTTCTTACTCTGATGCAATCAACCTTGAAGCGCTAAATAAAGCAGCAACAGCTGCACGTAGCATTGCCGATGCTGGCGAAGATAGAGCGATTAAAGTATTTAGCGATGTTAAAGCTAAAGAGCAGTTTGCACCGCATCAACCAATTTCGAGCATGAGCGATACAGACAAAGTTAACTTATTACGCGAACTTGAAAATTATATTCGAGAGTTAGCACCAGACGCAGAACAAGTAATTAGTTCAATGTCGGCCGTATACGAAGAAGTATTAATAGCAGCCAGCGACGGTACTTTTGCTACTGATATTCGACCACTTATTCGCTTAAACTGTTCGGTATTACTTGAAAAAAATGGCCGCCGTGAACGTGGCGGTGCAGGTGGTGGTGCTCGTTTAGATTATGGCTATTTTAAAGAGCTTGTTGACGGTAAGCCGCGCTGGATGGAATTTGCTGAGGAAGCTGTTCGTCAAGCTAAAGTAAACCTAGAAGCGATTGATGCACCAGCAGGTACAATGGAAGTTGTGCTTGGAAATGGTTGGCCTGGCGTGCTTTTACATGAAGCAGTAGGGCACGGTTTAGAAGGTGACTTTAATCGTAAAGGCGCGTCTGCATTTAGCGGTAAAGTTGGTCAAAAAGTAGCGTCTGAGCTGTGTACCGTTGTTGATGATGGCACAATGGCTGATCGTCGTGGTTCACTCAACGTAGATGATGAAGGTACCCCAGCAGCTTACAATGTACTTATCGAAAACGGTATTCTAAAAGGTTACATGCAAGATAAGCTAAACGCACGTTTAATGGGAGTAAGCCCTACTGGTAACGCACGTCGTGAGTCTTACGCACATTTGCCTATGCCACGCATGACTAACACTTATATGTTGGGCGGAGAGCATAGCCAAGCCGATATTATCAGCAGCGTTAAAAAGGGTGTGTTTGCTCCAAACTTTGGCGGCGGACAAGTTGATATTACGTCTGGCAAATTTGTATTTAGTGCATCAGAAGCGTATTTAATCGAAAACGGTAAAATTACTCAGCCAATTAAGGGCGCTACGCTAATTGGTAATGGTCCTGAAGTAATGCAACAAATATCAATGGTAGGTAATGATTTAGCGCTTGATAAAGGCGTGGGTGTTTGTGGTAAAGATGGTCAAAGTGTACCGGTAGGCGTAGGTCAGCCAAGTTTAAAAATTGATAAACTAACGGTAGGCGGTACGGCTTAAATATTACTCAAGCGCGAAGTGAATTAACACCTACGTGCTTGATGTTTATTATAGGTGAGGTTTTACACCTCGCTTTTTACTTTTAAGCTGGACTTTAGGTGCGAAGTAAATTCGCACCTATGTGCTTGATGTTTATTGTAGGTGAGGTTTTACACCTCGCCTTTTATTTTTAAAAGCGGGACTCTATACGCGCGAAGTAAGTTCGCGTTTATAGGTTTGATATTTACTGTAGGTGAGGTTTTATACCTCGCTTTGTTTGCATTAAAGCTAAGTTACATTAGTGCGAAGTAAATTCGCACCTACAAGGTGGATATTTATCGTAGGTGAGGTTTACACGTCACTTGCATCCTCTTTATTTTTTTCAGCTTCTTTATACCATAACGCAAAAAAGCACTCTGTTAGCTTGTGCTCTATTTCAAGGGCTTTTTCTGTAGGGCAAAATAAGGTAAAACTCGCCTTAAACTCACCTAAATCGGTTGTGCCAAAATGTATTACAGGCTCAGGACCTGAAATTTTTGCATCTAATTTACGTTCAATCATTGAGTTGTATCGACTAGCTACTTCTTGAAATTCTTCACAGTAAAGTTTCGCTCTTTCAGTCAGCGTGTCATGAATCGGGTATGGATTAAAACTTTCTCTGCGTACAATAATAAAGTGATGAGTAACAAAGCGCTTAACAAAGTTTAGATTTTTTATTGAACTGGTGATCAGTTTGTTATTTGGAATGTAGATTGTTTTTCTTGAAAATTGATATGTGTGTATATCAATTTCATGCATGGTGGTTTTAATCCAATCGGTTTCAGCAACTTCACCAAAATAATCACCTACCTGAATCCAATCTCCTACTCTAAATGGTCGTGTTGTTACCAAGTAAAAAAAGCCAATAATACACTGAATAAATTCTCGGGTAGCAAGCACAATAGCCACTGCAAAAGCAGCGATAGATAATGCAAAGTTTTGAATCTCAGTTGACCATATAAAAAGGAGCAACAAAACCATCGTAAAATTAATGAAGTGCTTTATATTGTGTGCAATGTAGCGGATATCTTTTTCTTTTTTTTCTGCACGATTCTTCGCTAATTTATCAACTAGCACCTTTAAGACGAATGCAATAGTAAGCATTACCAGTGAAAGAAGAAATGGGTGTAACAGTATATCTTTATTCATAATTTCCTAATGGCTATAACTTTATTAGAGTGTAGTTCTGTATTGAGTAGTGCACGAATATAGTCGCTAATTTAACATTAATATTAATAAAAAACCCCTAGATAATCTAATATCTAGGGGTTTTTTTAAACTACTAAATTGTAAACCTATCGCATCGTAACAAACTCTTCCGAGCCCGTTGGATGAAGGGCTACAGTCGCATCAAAGTCTGCTTTTGTTGCGCCCATTTTCATTGCCACAGCAAAGCCCTGAATCATTTCGTCGACTGCAAAACCAATACCGTGGAGACCCACTACTTTTTCGTCAGGACCTGCACATACAAGTTTCATTTTACAAGGCTGGCGATGCTTAGTTACAGCGGTATACATTGCTGTAAAACCAGATTGATAAATTTTTACGTTTTCTTCACCGTACTGAGAGATTGCTTCTTGCTCAGTTAAACCAATTGTACCAATAGGTGGATGACTAAATACAACAGTAGGAACCAAGCTGTAATCCATCTTTAAGTCATCTGGTAAGTCTTTATTAAATAAGCGCTCAGACAAAGTACGACCGGCTTTAACCGCCACAGGAGTAAGCTCAATACCACCTTCGATAATATCGCCCACAGCATAAACATTTTTAGCTGTAGTGTTTTGATACTCATCAACTTTTACAAAGCCGCTGCTGTTAACTTCAACGCCTGCTGCTGCTACGTTGATAGAATCTGTTGTTGGCTCACGACCAATTGCCCAAATAACCTGATCTACGTTATGGCTTTTGCCATTATCTAAATGTAGCGTTACTGAGCCATCGTCTTCTTTAACAAGTTTATGTGGTACAGAATGCGTGTGTAAGGTTGGTCCTTCTGTAGCCATAACCTCAACAAGTGTATCTATAATATATGGGTCAAAGCTGCGAAGTGGTGCGTGTTTACGCACGAATAAATGTGTTTCAGTGCCTAAACCTTGTAATACACCAGCAAGCTCAACTGCTATGTAGCCTGCGCCAATAACAGCAACACGTTTAGGTTGTTCTTTTAGCTCAAAAAAACCATTTGAGTCAATACCGTGCTCAGCACCCTCAATATTTGGAATGCTCGGACGACCGCCAACAGCTATCAACATATGATCGGCAGTATAATGCTCGCCATTTACTTCAACTGTTTTACTATCTACGAATTTAGCAAAGCCTTTAATTACTGTAACGCCATTACTAGCAAGACCGCTGTCGTAACCTTTATGAATGCGAGCGATATAGGCTTCACGACTTTCTACTAATTTACCCCAGTCAAAGCCTTTTACTTCAATATCAAAACCGTAATCTGGTGCATATAAATTAATAGCTTCAGCAACTTGAGCACCGTGCCACATTACTTTTTTAGGTACGCAACCTACGTTTACGCAAGTGCCACCCATGTGTTTTGCTTCAATAAGTGCTACTTTAGCGCCACGCATCGCAGCTCTATTTGCAGAGGCAATACCACCACTACCACCACCGATTGCAATATAATCAAAGTGTTGTGTCATTTTATGTCCTTAGGCGTTGAGTTTTATGCGTATTAGCATAACATTAAGTTTTAAAAATAAAGAGTGTTTAGGTGACCTATGTTTAGTAAAAAAACATTCGAATTTCTTGCTCAGCTTGATCAAAAGAATAATAGAGACTGGTTTAATGACCATAAATCACAGTATGAGGAATACGTAAGAGAGCCTGCTTTAGATTTCATTAGGCAAATGCAGGCTCCTTTAATGGGTATTTCTAGCCACTTTATAGCATCAGATAAAAAAGTGGGTGGCAGTTTAATGAGAATCCATAAAGACGCGCGTTTTAGTAAAGATAAGACACCGTACAAAATAAATGTAGGCATTCAATTTCGTCATTTTATGGGGAAAGACGTACACGCTCCGGGTTTTTACTTTCACTTAGCTAATGACGAGTGTTTTGTTGGTGCAGGTATTTGGCGTCCAGAATCAAAAGTACTTAACAATATTCGCCATTGCATTGACGAAAATCCAAATAGCTATAAAAAAGCAATCTTTAACGATCAATTTGAGTCTGTTTATGAAATGTCGGGTGAGTCATTAAAGCGCCCGCCACGTGGTTTTGAAAAAGAACACCCTTTAATAGATGAACTAAAAAGAAAAGACTTTATAGCGATAAGCCCACTTACTCAAAAACAAGTATGTAGTAATAACTTAATTGATACGGTGCTAGAGCGTTATAAAGTTGCTGACCCACTTATGGGGTATTTATGTTTTGCACTAGAGCAGCCATATTAAAATCACGTAACTTAAAAACGGTAGAGTTGTTTTTTTACTTTTAGACCCAATTTAAAATGTAATGCATTCACGCAAAGAGACTATTTATGAGCAACCCATTAATCGGCCTTGAAGGCTTACCACCATTTTCAAAAATAAAGCCAGAATATGTAGTGCCAGCACTTAAGCACGGTATTGAGCTTTGTCGTAAAGCGATTGACGATGTACTAGCCAAAAAATCGTACACGTGGAATGACCTAGTATTACCACTTGAAGAAGCTGACGATAAATTATCGCGACTATTTTCTCCTGTCTCACATTTAAATTCGGTAATGAACAACGACGAACTGCGTGAAGCTTACGAGCAGTGCTTGCCGCTTATTTCTGAGTACTCAACATTTGTAGGGCAACACCAAGGTTTATTTGAAGCATATAACGCACTTTATAATAGTGATGAATTTAAAACGTTAACCACTGCTCAACAAAAAAGTATTACTAATGCACTGCGTGATTTTAAATTGTCGGGTATTGCCTTAGCGCCAGAGCAACAAAAACGTTACGGCGAAATTAGCGTTCGCTTATCAGAGCTTGCTTCTAAATTTGGCAATAACGTAATGGATGCCACGCTTGCTTGGCATAAGCATATTACAGATGAAAGTGAACTTGCTGGCTTACCAGAATCTGCTTTAGCGCTTGCAGCAGATACTGCAAAAAATAGAGATTTAGAAGGTTGGGTTATCACACTCGACATCCCATCATATTTACCAATTATGACGTTTGCAGATAACCGAGAGCTTCGTAAAGAAACTTACACCGCGTTTTCTACTCGTGCCTCGGATCAAGGTCCTAATGCAGGAGAGTTTGATAACTCAGCAATAATGAGTGAAGAACTTGCGCTTCGTCATGAAATTTCACAATTACTAGGCTTTAACAGCTACGCTGAAAAGTCACTTGCTACAAAAATGGCTGAAACACCTGAGCAAGTATTCTCATTTTTAGAAGACCTCGCTGCCAAGTCAAAGCCGCAAGCAGAGCAAGAAGTTGCCGAGCTTAAAGCTTACGCTCAGCAACAGCACGGTATTACAGAGTTAGAAGCATGGGATTTTGGTTATTACAGTGAAAAGTTAAAGCAAGAAAAGTACGCTATTTCAGATGAAGTACTGCGTCCTTACTTCCCAGCAAATAAAGTACTTAGCGGATTATTTGAAACAGTTAATCGCTTATTTGGTATTAGCGTTAAAGAAGTAACCGATTTTGATAGTTATCATAAAGATGTACGCTTTTTTGAAATAGTTGATAGCAGCAATACATTACGCGGTCGTTTTTATCTTGATTTATACGCACGAGATCACAAACGTGGTGGCGCATGGATGGATGACTGTATGGGTCGTAAAGTACGTGCTAATGGCGAATTACAAACTCCAGTTGCTTATTTAGTGTGTAACTTTAATAAAGCGGTTGGTGATAAGCCTGCACTGTTCACTCATGACGAAGTAACAACGTTGTTCCATGAGTTTGGTCATGGTATTCATCATATGCTTACACAAGTTGATGCTGCACCTGTTGCTGGTATTAATGGTGTTGCGTGGGATGCGGTAGAGCTGCCAAGTCAGTTTTTAGAGAACTGGTGTTACGACGAAGAAGCACTGAGCTTTATTTCTGGTCATTATGAAACGGGTGAGCCATTACCAAAAGAGTTACTAGATAAGTTACTCGCGGCTAAAAACTACAATTCAGGTATGCAAATGCTGCGTCAAATTGAGTTTTCGTTATTCGACTTTAAAATTCATAATGATTATGTAGCAGGTCAGCCGTGTCAAATTCAAGCAGTTCTAAACGATGTGCGTAGCCGTACTTCTGTTGTTAAACCGCCTGAGTTTAACCGTTTTCAACATGGCTTTAGCCATATATTTGCAGGTGGTTATAGCGCAGGGTACTACTCTTATAAATGGGCTGAAGTATTATCAGCAGATGCATTTTCTAAGTTTGAAGAAGAAGGTATTTTTAACCCGCAAACGGGGCAATCATTTATGCAAAATATTTTAGAAAAAGGTGGTAGTGAAGAGCCAATGGAGTTATTTAAAAACTTCCGAGGTCGTGAGCCAAGTGTTGATGCATTACTTCGTCACAGTGGTATTGCTACCGCTTAAGTCACTCTATTAAAATTTGACTTACGTTTATTAAAGCGCCTCTATGGCTAACACCATTCAGTTAAGCATGCTTTGACTTAATGGTGTACCGAGTCTTTGAAATTCGAACGGTCCTACTTTTGGGCCGTTTTCTTTTTTCTGGAAGAATATAACGTTTCACTCGTTCTCGCATTGCCCTTAATTTCTTTGG